>PMSZ01000347.1 GCA_003168235.1 Acidobacteriaceae bacterium | reverse complement strand
TGGAATGGGCGATCCGTCAGCGGGTGCACCTATCACGCCACCCATCCCGGAGGCCGCACTTACACCAAGGTGCCGGTGAATTCCTATGAGGCTGAAAGCCGGCGGCTCGCGCGGTTTTCTCCCTTCGGTCACAGTCCCGGTCAGCGGGAGCCCTTGGAGGCGGCCAGCGGCTCGCCGGAATTCCGCTACACGGTCGACCTGCGGCTTGCCGACAAGGCCAAAGGCGAGCAGGGATAGGCGGCTCCCCACCGCAACCCGATGGCCGCCATTTCCGCTCTGCTCGCTTCCCACGACCCGTTGCCCGGATACGCGGGGCTGCCCGGTCGCTACGACGAGTGCAGAGCGCCGGACGGCTCCGTGCGACCGCACTGGGCTGCATTCCTCCGGGGATTGGGCCCCGATTCATCCGCGACCTTGAGGTCCGCAACCGATGCCTGCGCCCGCGCCGTCCTGGAGCAGGACGTCAGCATGAATGTCTATGCGGGAGACCGTTCGGAACCCAAGCCCTGGCCGCTCGATGTCGTGCCGCACCTGGTGAGCAGCGACGACTGGGAGGTGCTGAGCAACGGGCTCCGGCAGCGGGCGCGCCTGTACAACACGCTCGCCGCGGACCTCTACGGCCCCCAGAAATTCCTGCGCAATGGGGCGCTGCCGGCCCAGCTCGCAATGGCGAACCCGCATTTCCTGAGGCCCTGCTTCGGACTTGGGAACCAGCCCGGCGTGTTCCTGCACCACTATGCGGCCGACATCGCCCGGGCGCCGGACGGACAGTGGTGGGTGCTGCAGGACCGGTTGGATGCTCCCTCCGGATTCGGCTATTCGCTGCAGAACCGGGTGATCGTCCGCACCGCCCTGCCCCAGGCGTTTCACGGGGCGCAGGTGGAGCGGCTCGACAGATTCTTCCGTGACTTCCAGTCCTCGCTCGCGAGGCTCGCGCCGTCCCCGGCCCGGGGCGAGGAGCCTCGCGTCGTTTTCCTGACCCCGGGTCCCGCCAACGAGACCTACTTCGAGCACGCCTACCTGGCGCGCCTCTTGGGCCACCCGCTCGTTGAGGGTGCTGATCTGACGACGCGAGATCGCCAGGTCTTCCTCCGTACGGTCGGAGGATTGAAGCGCGTCGACACGATCGTGCGCCGGGTGGATTCCGGCTTCTGCGATCCCCTTGAGTTGAACCCTCATTCCGTCCTCGGGGTGCCCGGGCTCGTACACGCGGCCCACGGCGACCGGGTCGCGCTGGCGAATCAGCTTGGTGCAGCGGCCTTGGAAAGCGCCTGTCTCCTCGCCTTCGCTAAGCCGCTCTGCCGGGCGGTCCTTGGCGAAGACCTGCGTCTGCCAAGTGTCGCCACCTGGTGGTGCGGTCAGCCCTCGGCGAAGGAGTATGTCCTGGAAAACCTCCACGCGCTCGTCATCAAACCCTCATTCCGGGAGCGCGGCGCGTTCGCCACCCGTTATGGCGCCCTGCTCACGGGCCGTGAGCGCGACGCGCTCACCGCGGACATCGAGGCCCATCCCGGCGAATATTGCGGCCAGGAACGGCTGCTTCTCGGAACCACCCCAGCCTGGTCCGCGGGCAGGCTCGGACCGGTGCCGTTCGTCATGCGCCTCTTCGTCGCGTGGCACGACGGCGATTACCGGGTCATGCCCGGCGGTCTCACGCGCTTCGATCCAACGGGCGCCGACGCGATCGTATCCCTGCAGCGGGGCAGCGTGACCAAGGACACCTGGGTGCTCTCGGCGAGCCCGACCCGGGACGCTCCCGCAACGATGCTGGCCGAGCCGATCGCCGTCTATCACCGGCCCGAAAGCACGCCCAGCCGGCTCGCCGACAACCTGTACTGGCTCGGCCGCTACCTTGAGCGCACGGCCCAGATTTCCCGGCTCCTTGACCGCCTCGATCCCCTCGTCAGGAACGAGATCGTGGCGCTTGATGCAGCGGTCGTGAAGGATTCCCTGCGAATCCTGCTTGCAGCCCAGCAAAGCTCGGCTGCCGACGACGCGACAACCGGGGAACTGGCGGCGCAGATCCGGCTCGAGGCGGACGATCCGGATCATCCGGGGAGCCTCGCCGCGAACCTCGGCCAGCTGATCCGGGTCCTGGACCAGGTAAAGGTGAACCTTCCCCCGGAATTCTGGCGGATCCTGAGACGCCTGAGGGCGATCGCCGCGCAGGGGCACCCGCAGTTGGAATCCGACTTCGGGCAACAGCTCGCGATCCTCGAAGCGTTGGGCAGCGAGACGCTTGCCCAGGACATGGGGTGGCGCTTCCTGAAGCTCGGCCGGCGAATTGAGCGCGCCCGGCACATTGTCTTCCTTGCCGACGAGCTTCTGCTGCCGGAGCGGCCCGAAGGGGAGCCCGCCGCTCCACCAAGCGAATTCCGGCTGCAGACGCTCCTTCACTTCACGGACACGCTCTTCACCTACCGGAGCATTTACCATGGTGTCTATCAGCCGGCATCCATACTTGCGTGGATCATCGGCGCGCCGGAAAACCCGCGGGGCCTGTGCTTCCAGGCGGAACGCATTTCGGCGCATATGGCGGCGCTGCCCGAGGTGCTGGCCCCGCGGGCGGTCCCGGCGTTGCGCGCGACGGCATTCCGGCTCGTCAGCAACATCAAGCTCGTCGATCCGTCGGCTCTCGCGGGAGATCCGCAGCTCGCCCAGGAATTCTTCACCGGAGCCGAGGCGCTCCTGACGGAGCTCAACAACCGGCTGACGCAGGTCTATTTTAGCCACTCCGAGGTGCCGGAAGCCATCTGAGACCCCAGCGCCCCGCCCCTCATGCCCCACTACAGCATCACTCACACCACGCGTTACAAGCACAACTCATTCGCGACAGCCGCGTGGCAGGCGCTGCACCTGCAACCCCGCAATGAGACGGCGCAGCATTGCGACGCATTTGAGCTCCACGTTGCGCCGCATCCGATCGACCTCTCCTCGCGTTTCGATTACTTTGGCAACAAGCAGCACCTCTTCACGCTGCGGGAGCCCCATCGGGAGCTGACCGTCACGAGCCATTGCGTCGTCCGCCGCGATGAGCCCGTCCTGCCGATGGCCGGCCTCACACCCGCCTGCGATGAAATCCCCGATCTCGTCGACGAAGCTGTGGTGGACGACGACTTTGCACTGGATCAATTCCTGCATGCGTCGCCCATGGTGCCGCTGCTGCCCGGGGCTTGCGCGCTGGCCGAAGAGCTCGGGGGAGACGTGGAGCCCGGCACGCCCGTGATGGACTGGCTCACGATCGTCGGTGGACGTTTCAGTCAGGCGTTTACGTTCGACCGGGAGGCGACTCGGATCTCGACACCGCTTGCCGAGGTCATCGAGAAACGGCGGGGCGTGTGCCAGGATTTCGCGCATGTCATGATTGCGCTGCTGCGTCCGCTCCGCATTCCCTGCCGCTACGTCAGCGGCTATCTTTTTCACCGCGAGGAGAACGGGAACAAAGATCGCTCGGTGGAAGGAGCATCTCATGCCTGGGTCGAGGCTTTTGTCCCGCGCCTGGGATGGATCGCCTTCGACCCGACCAACAACTTGATCGGTGGAGACCGGCACATTCGCGTCGCGATTGGACGCGACTATGCGGATGTTCCGCCGACGCGCGGCGTGCACAAGGGCGGAGCGGAGAGCGTCTTGAGCGTGGCCGTCACGGTAAATCCGTCGGATGCTCCGCCGCCTGAACAAGTGGCTCCCAGCATCGTGATTCAATCGCGCCCGGTGTTTGCGCGTATGAACTTGCGTATGGATCAAGAGCAGCAGCAACAGTAGACTCTCGCGACAAAACTTCTCAGCGCTTCCACCTCCGAATTAAGTACCTCAGTAACTTGAGGTAACCGCTTCATAGCCGCATGATGCCTTCAGGAAGTGACGGGAGTACTCTCAGCTCCCGGGCTTCAGGGGTTTGGTATGAAGCGTTTTGCGGCCTTCGTGTTGCTTTCAGGATTGAGCGCTCTGCTGACGCTGGGTCTGTCAGGATGCGGCAGCTCCAATGCGAGCGCGCCGATCGTCGTTGCGCTGACCGCGGCCGGCAACGCCATTGATCAAGCGCAAACGGTTTCGCTGACGGCAACGGTCACGAACGATCCGAAAAACGCCGGAGTGCAGTGGAGCGTTTCTGGTGGCGGCACGCTGAGCGGCCAAACCACGGGGGCGGCCACTTACGATGCCCCAGCTTCTGTGACCAGCACATTCACAGCGACCGTCACGGCCACGTCGATTAGTGATGCGACAAAATCGGCGTTCGTCAAGATTCAAGTCAACCCGCAGCCCGCCGTCACTACAACCTCGCTGGCGACCGCGACCGCAGGCGTGGTCTACAACGCGACGCTCGCTGAGTCGGGCGGAACGGCTCCGTACAAGTGGACGATTGTCTCCGGCACCCTGCCGACGGGATTGACGTTGATTTCCGCCACAGGCGTGATCACAGGGACAGCCACCGGCGCGAGCAGCGGATCGTTGACCTTCAAGGTCGCCGATGCCGTGGGCAACTCATCCGTCTCGCAGGCCATTACTTTCACTGTGAATCCACCGGCGGCGTTGATCATCACGACCGCGTCGTTGCCGGGAGCGTCGCTGGGCGTGGCGTACAGCCAGACGCTGCAGGCCACGGGCGGAGTGCCATCGTACACGTGGAGCCTTACGTCGGGAAGCTTGCCTGCCGGTTTGAGCTTGAGCGGCACAGGTGTGATCTCTGGCACGCCGAGCGGCAGTACGGGCACATCGAACTTCTCTGTGACCGTGACCGACTCGCAAACTCCGACGCCAGCAACAAAGACCGCCAATCTGAGCATCACGGTCAGCGTGGCGCCGCTGAGCGTTACGACAACTTCGCTGCTTGGGGGAAGTGTCAGCAACGCATACAGCCAGACTTTGCAGGCCAATGGCGGCACTCCGCCTTACACGTGGAGCATCAGTGCGGGAACACTNNCGGCGACGGCGACGGCGAATCTGAGCATCACCATCAACGCCGATCTTGCGATCACGACGACGTCACTGCCAGCCGGCGCGGTCAGCACGGCTTACAGCCAAACGGTTGCGGCGAGCGGCGGCGTACAGCCGTATGCGTGGAGCATAACCAGCGGCAGCTTGCCGGACGGGCTCTCCATTAATTCGGGAAGCGGAACTATCTCGGGAACGCCGAGCGCGACGGGAACTTCGACCTTCACGGTGACGGTCAAAGATTCGGAAAGTCCGCAGGTCAGCGCGAGTTCCAGCCTGAGCATCACGATTGCCGCCCAGGGTTGCACGAACGACGCCACCCTGGAAGGGCACTATGCCTTCCTGAGTCGCGGCTGGAGCAGCGCGACGACGGCCCTCTCATTTGCGGGCAGTTTTGTAGCCGACGGCAACGGAAACCTTACCAGTGGATTAATCGACATTGCCGATCAGTCGAATCCAGCGGGACCCCAGAGCGGCACGTTCAGCGGGTCGTACTGTGTGGACTCGAACAATCTCGCCACGGTTAACTTTACTTATGGCGGCGGACTCAGCGGTACCGACACGTTGATCGCGGCATTGGATTCCAGTGATGGCAATGGCCACATCATCTCCTACGACAGCAGTGACCGGAAGGTTTCGGGACTGCTGCGGCGACAAACTACCTCAGCCTTCTCGACCAGCAGCATTGACGGCAACTACGCGTTTGGACTCATCGGAGCCGATGTGCTCGGTTACCGGTTCGGCGCGGCTGGTGAATTCTCCTCTAATGGTAAAGGCAGCTTTTCTGGAGTAGAGGATAGTGACGACGTCGGGGGACTTCAAACTGCCCAAACTCTAAGTTCCAGCGATTTCACCGTGGCCGACACTGGGCGCGGGACGGCAACCATAACCTTCAGCAATGGGAACACTAATTTTGTGTTCTATGTAGTCAGCTCTTCCGAGATGCTGATGATGGCCTTCGACACGACGGATAGTCCGCCGATAACGCTAGGCGGCCAAGTGCTGTTGCAAAGCGGTACCTTCACGGATGCATCGCTTGACGGCACCAGCGTGCTCGAGCTGCAATCGCTCGGCAGCACCGGAAGCACAATCATGGGTACGGCAGGGCTGCTGAAGACTACGGGGAACTCCGCGACCTACACTCTGGACGCGGATCAGAACCAGGCGGGAACGATGAGCACTGAGAGCGTCTCGGGCACTTTTAGTGTCGCGTCGAATGGCCGCGGGACGTTGACTGCGAGCGGAGGCGGGAGCGTGGTCTTCTACCTGATCGCCCAGAATGAAGCTTTCACCATTGGCACCGACCTTGGCGTGAGTTATGGCGGGATGCAGCCGCAGGCGGGAAGCAACTTCTCGAACACCTCGTTGTCCGGAAATTTCCTGGGCGGAAGTCAACCGCCGGAGACCGCCGACGTGAACGAGGAGGCGGACGCTTTCGACTTCAATGGAAGCGGCTCTTTCAGCGGAACTTCGGACAAGAACGGCAGCGGCGGGACGATGACCGGGACGGTCTCTGGGACATATACGGTTTCTTCGGACGGGCGCGTGGTGGTGAGCCAGAGCAGCAACCCGGTAATGTATCTGTATATTTTGTCCGACTCGCAGTTTGTCGCTTTGCCGGTGAGTTCAACGCAGAATCCCGACTCGGATCCTAAGCTGATTGATTTTCATCAGTGAGGCGGGGCGGTCGTTAGTCGTTAGTCGTTCGTCGTTCGCAAACATGGTCTCCGGGAGTAGGTTTGCCAACGACTAGCGACCAACGACGAACGACCGCCTTCCTGCTCTTGTCGCCGCAGACTAGCTCGCTGCATACTTGGAACCATGACAGCGGAGAGTGTTGTCTTAGCCGGCAGGCACGTCCGTCTCGAACCGCTTGATTACTGCCATGTCGATGGCCTGGTCGCGGCTTCCGCCGGTGATCCCGCGCTCTACCGATGGAGCCCGGTGCCGCAGGGCAAGAGCGACGCTACCACCTACGTCGATACTGCGCTCGCGTGGCGTGATGCGGGCAGTGCGATGACGTTTGCCACTTTGCGGGCGTCCGACGGCGTGGTGATTGGGTCGACGCGATTTTTCAATCTGGAGCGATGGGCTTGGCCGGCCAGTCATGCCCGGCACGTGCCTCCAAATCTAAAACAGACGCCGGACGCCTGCGAGATCGGATACACGTGGCTTGCGCCTGCGGCGATTCGAACCGCGGCCAACACCGAAGCCAAATTGCTGATGCTGACCTATGCGTTCGAAACGTGGAAGGTGCTCCGCGTCTGCCTGCATACCGATGTGCGTAATCAGCGTTCGCGCGATGCGATCGAGCGCATCGGCGGCAAGTTCGAAGGAATTCTGCGCGCGCACCGCATGGCCGCCGACTTCATCGCTCGCGATTCAGCGCGCTTTTCGATCGTAGCGGCGGAGTGGCCGGAAGCGAAGCGGCGGCTGCGTCAGATGCTGGAACAAGCGTAACAACCATTCCTGCAGGTATGCGAACTGATAAAATCAAGCTTCGATATGTCCGCGTCTTCCCAACTCATTCAGATCGACCTCGGTCCGCCCGTCCGCAGTCCGAAACCGTCGTGGCTCAAGGCGAAGGCGCCGGTCGGCGACAATTTTCATAATCTCAAGAAGCTGGCACGCGGGCTGGGACTGCATACGGTTTGCGAGTCGGCGCAGTGTCCGAATATTGGAGAATGCTGGCACCATCACACCGCGACCTTCATGTTGCTGGGCGATATCTGCACGCGGCGCTGCGGGTTTTGCGCGGTGCCGAAGGGGCGTCCTGAGGCGATTGACTGGGATGAGCCGCGGCGCGTGGCTGAGGCCGTAGCTACGCTTGGGCTGAGACATGCGGTCGTGACCAGCGTGAATCGCGACGACGACAACGTGGGCGGAGCAAAGATTTTTGCCGAGACCATCCATCAGATTCGCGAACGGGTGCCGGGTTGCCGCGTCGAGGTGCTGATTCCCGACTTCCAGGGATTGGAAGAGCCGTTGCGCATTGTGCTCGAAGCTAAGCCTGACGTGCTGAATCACAACACGGAAACCGTGCCGCGACTCTATCGCGCGGTGCGCTCGGGCGCTCGTTACCAGCGCACGCTCGATTTGCTGGCGAACGCAAAGAAGTGGGACCCGGCAACGATTACCAAGAGTGGCGTAATGGTTGGCATCGGCGAGGAGACGGGCGAGTTGATCGAAGTTTTCCGCGATCTGGGCGCGCGCGGCGTCGACATTCTGACCGTTGGACAGTATCTGCGTCCGTCAAAAGACCATCTGCCCATGACGCGCTACTACACGCCCGACGAGTTCGTCTCGCTGAAAGAAGAAGCGCTGAAGTTTGGATTCAAGCACGTCGAGTCGGGGCCGCTGGTGCGGTCGAGTTATCATGCGCACGAGCAGGCGGATGTGGCTGGTCGTTAGGGGCTAGTCGTTGGTCGTTAGTCGCCGGCACCCATTGCCGGACGGTGCTCCTCTTCCCTAATCATCACAACTTTCATGTACGCAGGTCATATGTCAACTTCGCGCTGGGCGTTACATTGGGCTCGGAGGCGGCACGATGACTACGAGTTCGTCATTTCAGGATTTGCGCGTTTGGCAGGAATCGATGGATCTAGCGGTAGCGATTTATCATGCCACCAGCAGCTTTCCAAGACACGAAACTTATGGCCTGATATCGCAAATGCGACGTGCTGCGGTTTCGGTCCCGAGCAATATCGCCGAAGGCAAGGGACATAGATCCGATCCTGAGTTCGTGCGTTTTCTTTTCACGCGAGGGGATCTCTATTGGAGTTACAGACCCAGTTGTTAATCGCGCGGCGTATAGAGTACCTGTCGGCAGCGAAAGCGGAAGAGCTTGGCCGCAGCAGCGAAGGCATCGGTCGTGGATTGAACGCCCTCATCAACAAATTTCATGCGAAGGCGGATGTGGCGGGTCGTTAGGGGCTGGTCGTTAGTCGTTGGTCGTTAGTCGCTGGCGAATACAGGCCCGTCGCTCCGCTCGGGACGACCATCCCTAAGAGAACTTTCCAACGACTATCGACCAACGACCAACGACTGCATTACCAAACCCTGCACGCCTTCTGATTCACCATCGGCGCGGTTGCGGAGCAATGATAGGCTTCGCGAAACTCCGGCATATTGCTGACGGTCCCATTCACCCGGTACCTTGTGGGCGAGTGGGGATCGACCGTGACTAGCATGCGTGAGAAGGCGTCGGTCCGGTTCTGGCACCAGACGTTGGCCCATCCAAGAAAAAAGCGCTGCTCGGCGGTGAGGCCGTCGATGGGCGCCGGTTCCTTGCCGGCAAAGGTGTTCAGCATGGCCATGTAGGCGATGCGCATGCCGCCGTTATCGGCGGTGTTTTCGCCCAGCGTCAGCTTGCCGTTGACGTTGACCCCGGCCACGGTAAACTTCGAATACTCATTGACCACGCACGCCTCGCGCTGGTCGAACTCTTTGGCGTCTTCCGCCGTCCACCAGTCTTTCAGGTTGCCCTCGGCGTCGAACTGGCGGCCCTGGTCGTCGAAGCCATGTGTCAACTCGTGGCCGATCACCATGCCGATGCCGCCGAAGTTCACGGCGTCGTCCATATCGTTATCGTAAAACGGAGGCTGCAGGATTCCCGCGGGGAAGTTGATGTCGT
>PMSZ01000402.1 GCA_003168235.1 Acidobacteriaceae bacterium | reverse complement strand
GCGTCCGGTATCGATCTTCGCCGTGCCTGTCATTCCATCCATCAGTATGCCTTCGGAGTTGGGTCTCTGGACGGTAACGGCGTAGTAGTGGGGCGGGACCAGTCCCTTATATTGGGATTTGGGTTCGAGTCCAAGCTCGATCTCCGAGGAGACCAGAGCGATCTCGCCAACCACACCCGACAACGAGCGGAAAGTGGAATCGAGGTGAAGGCTGACCGTCTGTCCGAGGTGCACGCCGCGCATTTCGGATTCGGGAACGTACAAGCGGGCGCGCAGCGAAGAGAGGTCCGCGATTTCGACGGCGGCGCCGCCCGCGTTCAGGCGCGAACCAAGCAGATCTTCGGGACGCGGGCTTACAACGCGGCCGGCGATAGGACTACGGAGTTGCAGTTGGCCGACTTCCCGCGTCAGCAGTTGACTCTTCTGACGGGCCTGCTGGAATTCCTGTTCCGCACCTGCCGCAACGGTATAGCGCAGCTCGGCATCGGTGTTGCGGGCGCGAGCCAGTTGCAGGTCGGCGTCTATTCGAGCCTGCTGCGACTCCAGGTCGAGATTGCGCAGGCGCAGGAGCGGACTGTCGCGATCGACCTTCTGCCCTTCATGGACGAACACATCGACCACCGTTCCGGGAACTTCGGCGCGTACTACGGCACGCTGCACGGGTTCGAGAAT
This sequence comes from Acidobacteriaceae bacterium, assembly GCA_003168235.1. Lineage (GTDB taxonomy): Bacteria > Acidobacteriota > Terriglobia > Terriglobales > Acidobacteriaceae > Acidiflorens. The sequence goes on along the minus strand of PMSZ01000402.1, from coordinate 4,755 downwards.
AAATCGCGCCTGCACCGTTTCCGGAAGAAACGGAATGACAAGCACGATGATCAAAGCGGCAACAAAGATCGCAATGCGAGTTTTGTGACGCAGCACTGAGCCGCGCTTGGCCTCATAGACGGTCGCCATAAATTTTCCAAACTTGACGATTCTTGATTTGAAGATCAGAAAAGCCACTAAAATCGTCGGCACAAAGGCCCACTCCGGGCTAAAGTGACGGAAGATGTTGCCCGCTAATCTTGCCACGGCGTAGAGGAGCAGGTAGCTGTAGATGCCGGAGAGGATTGCGTAGGGCACGAAAAACCAGCGCAGCCGCGGGCGCACGTACGGGACTTCCACGGCAAGCCGGAAAATGTGCTTCTGTACCCAGCTCAACAACAGCGCGGTCGAACGCTCCTTGATGCTATCAATGCCGAGCGTTTCGGACATGACGTAGTAGCCGTCGAGTTTGACCAGCGGGTTGAGATTCACCAGGACAACTGCGATTCCTGCGATCAAGATCACTTTGTAGGCGAGGTCGTGGATGGCGCCGCCCGGTGGCGTTCCCCACCAAATGACGGTGGCCACGGAACAGATCATCAGTTCCGTCCAGATGCCGACCACGCAGGTGATCACACGCTGGAGACGGTTGGCATAGACCCAAACTTCAGTGACATCGACAAAGAAAGCGGGCGTCAGATAAATCAGGTGAAAACCGGTACCGTGGACGCCGCCTCCGTAATGCTTACAGGTGAGGGCGTGGGCCGACTCGTGAAAGAAAGCCATGATGAAGAACAGAATCCAAAATTCGGCGAGATCGGCTGCCGACTTGTCGGTGAAGGTGTAGTACTCGAACGTGTCAACGCCGATCTGGGACCAATGAGTAATAAAGACGTAGGTCATGAATGCAAACAAGAACAAGGTTATGGCCGTGAACCATGGAGTGAAGAGGAACCAGAGTTTTCGGTGCGCAACTTCGACCAACTCATCGACATCCCAGCGAGCGACCACGATGTGCGCCATGTCGCCGGACTTGGCCTTTTTCTGTTTCTTGCGGCGCTGGCGGAGCTTCTCCATGAGCGCGGCGTTTTTTTCCTGCGGAGACTGGTACCAGAACTTGAGATCCTCCATCATTTCGGCGAACATGCGGACGTCTTCGGCGCTGGCCTGGGTTCCGGTCTCGACGGCGAATAACTCGGCAATTTCGTCGTAAGATCGCTCTCCATCAAAGAGGTGCGCGAGTTGCCACTGCTGCGGGCTCAACCGGAATAGGTTGGTCGATCCCGGCACATGCGCGAGGACGAGCGGCGCGCCTTCCTCGATGTGTTCGCGGCCCACCAGGGTAGGATCCATTTTGAAGATCCGTTTGCTCCGGGTGGGTGTGGTTATCTCGGGAAGAACGTCGAGCGCTTCGGCGAGGTTCATGGCAGGTCAGGAACGCGGATGTTGGTAGTCATGCCGGGACGCAAATTCTTCGTAGGTCCGAGAAGCTGGGCGAGAACTTCGATGGTGCCGCTGGAAGGATCGATGACGGGACTGATTTCCAATACGCTGGCGGTGAACTTGTCATCTCCGCTGTCGGGCGAAGTGACTTCGAGGGATTGTCCACGCTGGATCTTGCCGGCGAAGCGCTCGGGCAAAGTGAACTTCACGCGCAGGGGGGAAGTCTCGGTGACCCAAAACATACGGTCGCCTCGGCTGACCTCTTGCCCGGCGCGAATGTAGCGGCGCGCGACGATTCCGGCAAACGGTGCGCGGATGCGGGTCTTCTCCAACTCGAGTTCGAGCGAACGCTCGGTCTGTTGCGCGTTGACGAGGAGTTCCTGCACGCGTTTGACGTCCCACTGGTCAGACTCGGCTTTGAAGCGGGCGTGGTCGTACTGCTCCTGGGTAATGAGTTGGGCTTCCCACATTTTTCGTGCGCGTTCGGCATCGGCGTCGAGTACCTTGGCTTCGGCTTCCCAGTTCTTGAGATCGGCGGCGGTGCTGCGGGTGCGGGCTCGGGCGGCGTCGAGATCGGCGGCGGGCTGGCGATCGTCGAGTTGGGCTAAGAGTTGGCCGGTTTGGACCGAGAGGCCGGGTTCGGCGAGGACGGTGGCGACAACTCCATTGCGCTCGGCGGCAACGTCGACCTGGTGCTCGACGATGAGCGGACCGGAGGCGACGAAGAAAGGATCGTGAGTGGGCGGAACAGGAGCGGCTGACGCGTTCGGGACGGGACGGGGCGCGGCCGCGGCGGGGCGCGAGTCGGTGCAGCCGAACTGCAGGGATACCAGTGCGAGAGCCAGGAGAATTGTTGCCGCGTTTTTAAGATTTGTCACGATATGAATCTCACCATCCGAACCATGACCACAGCTTGGAATAGAACCATNNGTCCGCGAAAAAGCACGTAGCCAATGGGATGCCATCCGACCGAAATTTTACCTAGGCCTTGCATTCCCGGACGCAGGCGACCGTCAGGATTGGGAACGTTGACCCGCGCATAAAAAGATCGTACTTCGCCGTCGGGCTGGCTTTTGGGACTGATTACGTCAACGCTGCCGCGGAACGTTAGAGACGGGAATCCCTCGACTTTGATGGCTGCAGGATCGCCGGGACGAAGCAAGGAGATCTCAGATTCATCGATAGCAACATCGACGCGGGCTGCGGAACTATCCACGATTTCGGCAAACGTGTCGCCGGCGGCGAGATGACGGCCGGTTAAATCTTCGACTTGAGGAGTGGTGACCCAGCCATCGAGCGGGGCGAGGAGGTGAGTTTTCTCCAGACGTTCACGAGCACGATCGACCTCGGACCCCCAATACTTCGCCTGCACGTCCTGAATGCCGGCCTGAGCGCCATCGTTGGCAGCGAGCGCGCGATTCATTTCCATGGATGCGGTCTGGTACTTGGCTTCGGCTCCGGCGAGAGCGGCGCGGTAATCCCAGTCTTCAAGGTCAGCCAAGACCTGACCACTATGCACGTGATCGCCTTCACGAACGTAAACCTGGCGGACCACACCGTCGATTTCAGGTTCCACCTGCGCCGATCGGGCGGAAGCTACGGTGGAAGTTCCATCGACGCGCATGGGGATGGGGAAAAACGCAAGAAACAAGACCAGGCCGGCGGCACCGACAATGAACAAAGCGCGGCGACGTTTTTCGAGGGCCAGGAATTTCTGCTTTTTTTGCAGAATCGGCCCCAGGAGCCCGATGAACGGAACTTCTTTGTAGAGCGAGGCATTGCGCACTGCGACGGTCGCCTGGCCGCCGAGGACGCGGATCATCTCCAGGTGCGCTTCGTTGAGAAAATCGGGGTCGCTGCTTTCGAACAACAGGAGGCCAAGGCGGCCTTCGTCGTCGGCAAGCGGGAGCGCATAGAAGGCGCGCATGCCGGTATCGGCGAAATATTTGCGGAAGGGCGCTTTCATCGATTCTTCGGGAGCGTCGATTTCGCCTTGGTCTTCCGGCTGGGAAATAAAGCTGGCGTCGCTAATGTCGGAGACAGCGGGGATGATGTCTTCGAGTTGCGTGATCTCGCGTGCACCGGGATTGATCTGCTCGATGCCCGAAACGGCTTTCAGGCGCAACTTACCGCGCTCGTCTAGCGCGACCGAGGCGCGCTCGTAAGGAATTACGGCGCTGGGTGTGTTGACGACCGCCTGCAGAACACGATCAAGGTTGAGCGTGGAAGTGATCTCGGCGCTGACATGCACCAGCGTTTGCAGAATTTCGACTTTACGTTCGGCCTGCAGAAGTCCGGCGTTGTTTAGCGCGATGGCCGCGGTTTCGGAAATTGAATTCAGGAGGAAAAGATCATCCTCGTCAAAGGGGGCGCCATCCATCTTGTTGATGGCTTCGATGATCCCCACCTGTTTTTCGTGAGCGACAAGCGGGCAAACGATGGCGGAAAATGGGCCGCCTTCGACGGCGGAAGGATTGCGCCGGACGAGACGCTCGGCGTCTTTCTCGTCGGATCTGTCGCCACTAATAAGGAGGGGTTCGCCGGAATCGGAGACCTCGGCAATGTAGCCTTCGCCGGTTCGCTGCGATGAACCGACCACGGCGGTGGGGTCGCTTCCCGACTGCTGCATCAGCAGCAACTCATTTTCATCTTTGACGAACCACAGGTTTACGGCTTGAACGCCCAGCACCTCACGGGTCTTGGAGACGATGAGAGGTTGAAGCTCGTCCATTTCGAGCGTGGCGCTGAAGACTTTTTCAAGATCGTAGAGTTGGGTGAGTCGTGAAACGGATTCGAGCAGCGCGTTGCGTTCATCTTCATAGAGCATGCCGCTGACCAGGGCCGGCCCGGCGAGCACAGTGAGATCGACTAATATCTCCAGCTCGGAGGATCCGATCACGCCTCCGAAAGAGGCCACCTCCAGAGCGCCGATGAGAACTTCATTCACCATGATGGGAACGCATGCCAAAGAGAGGAGCGTGCGCCGGGCATGGAGGTGAGCGTAGTCCTCGCGAGCCAGTTCGTTGCCGGAAAACAGGAGCGGTTGCTGCTCTTGTTCCAGAGTTCCGAGCGTGCCGGAGCCGACGGGCACGGTTGGATCATCAAGGCTAATGTCGCCCGCGGTAGCTTTGGCGGTCCAGTTAGCGGGCTCTCCGGAGTTAAGCGTATACACGATGGCGGCACCCTCGGGAACCAGCTCGGCGGCTTGTTGAGCCAGCAACGCGGCCCTTGGAGCCAACTCGCGTTCCCCAAGCATGGCGCTCAGCAAACGGGCTGACACTTCGACGTGTTCGGAGGGCTGCATTCTCGATTACTTAACTTAAGCGCGCAGAA
>PMSZ01000437.1 GCA_003168235.1 Acidobacteriaceae bacterium | reverse complement strand
GGGATCGACGATGACTCCGGAGCCGATGACATTTTCGCGGGTGACGAGCGCGGTCTGGCCGCGGTCGCTTGCTTCCTGAGTGCCGAAGCTGGACACGAGAATCTGAACGACTGCGGGGGAAATGCGAGCGGTCAGCTGCTCGACGGCAGAATTCAATTGCTGCAGGACGGCGGGCGGTTCCGCGGGGTGGGTTCCGGCGGCTTTGGCTTTTTCGGCGTCGGGCTTCGCGACGTCGGTATTGGCCTTGGCGTTGGCGGGGGAAGTCGTTACTGTTTGTTGGCCGGCGCACAGGGCCGCGAACGAGACGCAACAGGCAACTGCGATGAGCCGCATCGTGCGGAATCGGGCATTTGCGTTGGCGGGTGAAATGCGCGCTCGGAAACTACAGGTCGGGAAGGGCATGGTCGAGATCCTCGCNNAGTGCATCAGCATTCGATGGCATCAATACTCAGATGACGATTATGCCGGAACGGACGCGTTTTGGCGGGAAATCAGGGAGCGGCGTTCTGAGCCAAACGGGAAAGACTTGCAGCTACTGAATTGAATTGCCATACGTGGGCACATTTTGCTGAACCATGAAGAGCAGAGTCTGGCCGCGCGAAGACCAGTCGCTTTGCGCATACTTGGAAATCAACTCTTGCGCGATGGCGATGGACTGGTTTCTGGACTGCTCGGACTTTTTAGCCTGGTCTTCTGTTTTGTAAATCTCGATGAGTGCGGCTTTGCGAGAAGCGGCGTTATAGAGCGCCTCGGGAGCGGCGGGAGAATCGGGACGGTCTTTGGCATATTTCTCGTAGATGTCCGCTTCTTTCTCGGGGCATTTCGAGGAGCCCTGCCAGTCTCCGCAGAGCTTGTTGTCGATCAGGTGAAAAGCGGCGAGCTGCGCCCACTTTGAGTCGGGAAATTTCTTCATGACGAGTTTCATCGACTCCTCGGTGATGCCTTCGCGCATGTAGGCTTCTTTCTCGCGCGCGGAGGGACGGGATTGCATGTCGGACTTCTCGATCTGCCAGCGAATGTCGGCGGAGCGATAGAGACCCTCGGCGGCGAGGGGAGCGGTGGGGAAAATATCGTAGACGCGGCGATAAAGACGCAAAGCGTCCTGAGCGGCGCCGCGGCGGCCATGGCGGCGGGTGGCTTCGTCCTCGGAATCGACGGCAGCGCCGAAGAGGATTCGGTCACCGTTCGGAGTCGACGCCCAGACGGCGCCGAGATCGAGCACCCAGCCGGTGATGGTCTTGGTTTCGTCTTCCTCCTCGGTAATGAATGCGGGATCGCGGTTGGGCGAGCCGAGCAGGGCTTCAACGTGGAGCCAGTCGTGGCTCTTATCGAGAAGAATGAGTTCGCGTCCGCGTTCGACCTGGGCGAGCTTGCTGGATGTGGGGTCGGGAGATAAATAAAGAATGGCTTCGCGCACCAGGGTGCCGCGATCGGCGGCGAGCAGCAGGGAGTTTCCCAGCACCAGCAGGATGGTCAGTGACAACAGTTTCACGATTGGTTTCACGGTAGGATTGCTCTCCGGTTTGAGGTTAGCACTTATTTTAGGATGCGTGTTTTAGGATGCGGGGAACGGTGTGCGAGGTATGCAGGATGGTGAAGGGGCGGTATTATGCTCCTGCGAAACAGGTGTGCGGCGAGTATCTCGTGAACGTGTGCCTCGCGAACGTGTGAGCGATCTCTATGAATGGCAACTACAGACAGCGGCGGCCGGAAGAGATGTCGATGGTTCGCGCAGGGGGTCGCTCGTGATGTCCAGCGGCAACGGGCAGCAGATTACGATTCGCGACCTCAAGAGCATCGAGGACCTCAGACAGATGAAAGTGGTAGAGAAGCAGGTCTGGGGCATGTCCGATGATGATGCGCTGCCGCTCACGCTGGCCATCGCGCTGAAATCGGCAGGGAACTTCTTTATCGGCGCCTTTGTCGGAAGCAAAGATTTTGACAGGGACAAAGATAAGGACAAAGAAAAGCTAGTCGGCTTCGCCCTCGGATTTCTTGGGCGCGAGCACGGGCGGATGACGATCCACTCGCACATGCTGGCCGTGCTCGACGAGTATCGCCATCTCGATCTGGGCGCGCGGCTGAAGTGGGCGCAGCGGGAGCGCGCCATGGCCATGGGCATTCATGAAATCACCTGGACCTTCGATCCGTTGCACAGCCGCAACGCGCATTTCAATTTTTCCAAGCTGGGAGTAGTTTCCGACACTTATAAGATAGATTTTTATGGGCCGGAGACGACCAGCGTGCTGCATCGCAATGGGACGGACCGGCTGTGGGTGCGCTGGGTGCTGAATTCACGGCGGGTGCGGGACCGGCTGGCGGGAAAAAATGAACGCACGGAGACGCTCGATGCCCTGAGGCTGCTGGCTCCACTGGTGCGCTTCGAGCCGAGTGGCAAACCGGGACTCGCTGATCTGGGGGAATCACTGCGACGGCAGCGTGTCAGCATTGAGATTCCGGGCTCCATTCTGGAGGTTGAAAAGACTGACGCGGGATTGGCTCGGGAGTGGCGCGACGCGACGCGGTGGGCGTTTTTCTGGGCCACTAAGGCGGGATTTTTCGTCTCCGAATTTTGCCGCTCGATTCGGGGACAGCAGGGGCCGGGAGCGTATTTGCTGCAGAGTGGAGAAGTGGGAGATCTGATTCCTGAAGTGCAGAAGAAGTACTTGGCTTAGTTATTGCGCTTCCGTTGTTCGCAGCAAAAGGCTAGAAGCTGGAGGCCGATTTGCTGGCCGACTCCACGGAACCGCGTTGCTCGCGCATATGCTCCATGAAAGTCTCGACCGGCATTCCGAATTTGCGGCGGAACAGCTCGACCAGAGCATCTTCGGTCCCGGAGGTCTTTGCCGCGGAGGCATGAAACGCATCCATGCTGTCGTCGGGAGACGACACTTCCAGACCGTCAGGTTCGACGTGGACTTCGGGAGATTTATCGGCATTGTCACGCAGCGTGCTGATCATGCGTTCTGCGTGCTCGCGCTGCTCGGTCGTGCTCTGGAAGAACTCGACACCCATTCCGAATTCAGAGTGCGCGACCAGCACGATGCCGGTGGCGCGGACTTCAAAGGCGGTCGCTTTGATGGCAAGCGTAACGCGCGTCCCTCTGGGGAATGGTGAGCTGGTGGTGAGATAACAACCGCCCAGGCTGAGATCGGTGAGCCGGCAGTTGACTGGAGGATCGTCTGGTTCGGGCTCGGGAAGCTGTTTATCGAGCCAAAGGCGAAGAGTTTTACGCTGCTCGTCAGTGGCGTCTTTGAAGCGGACTCCAGCCTGCTGGCTGTTGCCTTCCCAGGCCAACTCTCCGTAGATTTCGAGGGTCTCCTTGGAGTCGGGCAGTTGCAGCGAGAAGCGCAACGGGCTTTCTTTCGCGACGCGACCGGAAAACTGGATTGCCATGCCCCCTTCGCAAACGTCAAGGGTGGTCGCGTTGTATCGGCCCGAACCATAGCACTCGACCGGAATCTGCACCGGCACGCGCATCTGCAAGCGGCGTTCACGCTTCATCAAGGCGCGGACCGCGCGAAAGCTGGCTTTGGCACGCTCGACCGCAAAGGGTTTGTGGAGAACGAAATGGGCACCCATTTCAAACCCGCCCTTGAGGCCGAGGGTGGACTCCACTAATGCAATGGTCAGGGCGCGCTTGTTTACAGGCGCCGCTTTCGCCGCGCTCATTACGTTGGCGGCGTCATCCGCGTTGGCGCCATCGACGATGATGGCTTCGAAACGCTGGCGCGTAATGCGGCGGACGGCCTCGTCCGCGGCCTGGCAGTGCTCGACCTCGATTTCCAGATCGCTGAGCACCCGGCGCAGGATGCGCACCGTTCTTTCGTCGGAACTCAAGAGTAGAGACTTCAGATTCATGGTTTACTTGACACTACTTTAGCTTGAGACGTCGGCTGGCAAGGTCAGCTCTCAACGTCTAAAATCGCAAATCACACTTCAACCCGGTCTGGACGTCGGTCCGGGGCAGAGCGCGGGCAGAGCGAAAGATCGTCGAGGGTCCCGTTCGAACGCTCCTAGTTGAACTCTAAGTGCGCCCGACGACGGGGTCAACGCCACCTTCGGGCGATGCGGTTACCGGGGTCACGCGCGGATCCGACTCGTGGAACCGGCCCGGAGATCCGACCAAAAACTAGAGACGACCGAGGCTGTTCTTAGTCTTATCGGCGAATCTGCGTGTGTCACTTGAATACCCCATGCCAAACGAAGGATTCCGGGGGGGTGCCCTGCCCCGGTCGACTACAAGTGGCTGTGTGCAAAGGGGATATACCAAGTGGGTGCACCGGGCCCAACTTTCCTATTGACTTTCACATAAAACCCCATTATTATCAATAGCTTCCATGAGAGCCGAGGGGCGCTGGAACCTACAGTATCGGAATCTTTTTGCCGATGAATCCCTTGGACTCTGCTTGGAATCAAAGTAGATGTGGCTTTATAAAAGTCCTTATTTCACAAGAGGGTAGGTTCTTTCATGGCAAAACGACGCGGAAACCCGAACTGGGGCAAGCCCGAACCGATCGGTCCGGTGGTGCCGACGGTGACCGAATTCGAACAGGTTGTGCACGAGTACAAGCTCTCTCCGGACCAGTATTTACGGTCGACGCGGCTGCGCGAATGGGCGCGGCGCAACAAGAATTCGAAGTACATCCCCGAGCCCTTGCTCGAGGCGTGGGGTTTTGAAATCGAATCCACCCTGTAAGATCGGGAGCCGGATTGGCTGGAGGGTCGCCCTTGGGCGGCCCTTTCTTATTGCTACAAAGCGGATCGCCTTGGTAGAAAGCGGACCGCATTTCACAGCTAACCAGAGTGCTTACAGGCAGTATGCTTACGAACATGAAATTCGGCGGCTCCGACCTGGTTGGACTGATCGTGGCGGTCAGCTTTGCGGCCGGACTTAACGTCTATGCCACCGTGGCCACGCTCGGACTTCTGGCCCACGCCGGGCTGCTCGACTTGCCGGCAGGCTTGCTTGTGATTTCCAGCTGGTGGGTGATTGTGGCTAGCGGCGCGCTTTTTGCCGTGGAGTTTGTCGCCGACAAGATTCCGGTCTTTGATTTGTTCTGGNNCTGGAACGCGCTACACACCTTTGTGCGAGTTCCGGTGGCGGCTTTGATTGCTTATGGGGCGACGTCGCAGCTTTCCGCGGAAAAGCAGCTACTGGCCGCGTTGGCCGGGGGAGCCATCGCGCTGGCGGCGCACGGCGGCAAAACGGCAGCCCGCGTGGCCGTGACGCCGTCTCCTGAGCCGGTTTCGAACTTCGCGCTCAGCGCGACAGAAGACACGCTTGCGGTATTCTTGACTTGGCTGGCTACGCAGCATCCGATTGCGGCGGGCGTGATTGTTGCCGCATTTTTGGCTGCGATCGCGGTGGTGATGCGGCGTGTGCTGCGGGCGGTCAAGAACCTGTTTCGTGGTGAGGAGAGCGAGATTCCGCCTGAGAAGCGGCGCGATTTGAATGCTGCGTGATGATTATGACTCCTAAGATGACGATCCCGAACTCACCCTTTACCGATGTTCCAACGGCTGTCGAGGAGATCCGTGCGGGACGGATGATTGTGGTGGTTGACGACGAAGACCGCGAGAATGAAGGCGATCTGACGCTGGCCGCCG
>PMSZ01000222.1:3918-4131 GCA_003168235.1 Acidobacteriaceae bacterium | reverse complement strand
ACGGTTCCACAGAAATGCGCTCATAACACACTTCCAGCACGGTCAGGTATTCTGTACCGCCCGGCGCTTGGAGAACTACGCTGTCACCCGCCGCCGACTTCATCAACGCGCGCCCCAGAGGTGACACCCAACTGATGTGGTTGCGGTGGAGATCAATCTCGTCGGCGCCCACGATGCTCACCACTCGCTCCGCTCCCGCGGCATTGGCATAGC
>PMSZ01000222.1:0-3765 GCA_003168235.1 Acidobacteriaceae bacterium | reverse complement strand
CCGCGTTATGTAGTTCTTGCCTGGCGTCGCGGGCTCGTCCGCTTGTGGTTTTCTCGTAAATCCTTTTCGCATCTCGTAGTCTTTCGTCCTTCTAGCGCGAATCCAGCGGGTGCCCAACGAATGCGGATGAACGCCGATAGAAAACGCTGTAGGTCATCCACGTTCATGGGAGTTCATCTGCGGCCCAAGCTGATTTTTTCACATCTTCCGGTCCCTTAGCGATCCTATCGATCATCTCAGGACCAGTGCCGGCGAAGGCATGCTTGGGAGATCAGTATTGATAAGCCGGCTTGTCGTTACTAATCCGGCCAACTTCCTCGAAGCCCGTTTCTGGATAACTTCCTGTTTGCCGACAAGCGGAGTTGATCAGATTGGTCAACAGAAGCGCGTTTATCTTCAGGCTCTTCACCGAACTGCCTGGAATGCATAAAGCCAATTTGTCGAGGCGAGCGAGAAAACCTTCGCCAGTTGGCAGAGGCGAGGAATGGCCACGACGCGACGATGTGATCTAATGGGCCCACGTGGATATACCGCCTGCCAACATTACTCAAACAGAATCTTCGGCGGCAGAAGAGCGCGCCGCATCTTTGGCGGATGGAATTGCTCTCGGGATGGAGCTCGGTCCGGAGAACCGGCTTTTGTCCGAAGAGCTGGGCGAAGAGCTTTGGCGAGGGGCAGGCGCGGAGTTGGTCGAGGTAAGCAGGGCGGAATTTGCAGAGGCCCTGGAGACGATAGGAGCGCGGGACAATTACGGCCTCGACCCAGAAAAACATGCCAATGAGCGGCAGCGGGAAATCTTCTGGCGGGCGCTGCATCTGGAGGAGCTTGCTCTTGCGCGCGGGTGCGCGCTGGGACGCGAGTCGGCATGGCAGCGCTTCCTTGCGCAATATCGGGAGCCGCTGACCAGAGCGGCGGTGGATATGACAGGATCGGCGGCGTTGGGCGAAGAGCTGGCGAGCGCACTTTACTCCGAGCTGTACGGGTTGACGGAGCGCGAAGGCCGGCGCTGGTCACCGCTGCTGCGATACTCGGGGCGAGGCTCGCTGATGGGATGGCTGCGGGCGATCCTGGCGCAACGGCGCGTCAACCAGTACCGGAAAACCGGCCGGGAAACCGAACTCGGTGAGATCGAGCCGGCGGCAGCGGTTTCCGAGGCGCCTGACCTCGAACGAATGGAAGATTTACGGCTCGCTATAAAGAAGACGCTGAGCGAGGCTTCCGCAGAGGAACGCTTTTTGCTCTCGGCCTATTACCTGGACCAGCATACCCTGCATGAGATGAGCCGCGTCCTGCGAGTTCATGAAGCGACGATTAGCCGCAAACTGAAGCGCGCGACCGAGCGTCTGCGCAAAGAGCTGCTGCGGACTCTGAGGGCGCGGGGCCTGAGCCGGCGCGCGGCCGGGGAGGCCCTCGGGAGCGATCCTAGGGATGTGGACATCAATCTGTGTAAGTTGCTGCAAAAATCGGAGGGTGAACCGATCTCCGATAAGGACGGGCAAGGTTGAGCCGGAATCTCCAACCCGGGATACATCCAGACGCTGACCAGCTCAGTGTGTTCAGGGAGGGCGCGGCTACCGCGCGGGAACAGGAGCGGATGCTGGCGCACCTGGCCGAATGCGGGGAGTGCCGGAAGGCTGTATTCCTGATGCAGCCGCATGAGGAACTGCAACCAGCCGCGATAAAGCCGGAGAAACGATGGGCTTGGCGAGGATGGACATGGCGGTGGCTGGTGCCGGTGGGACTGCCCGCCGCAGCGCTTGCGTGCGCGCTGATTGCAGTGCTGATTTATATCCGGTCGCATGGCACGCCTGAGACCCCTCAACAGATCGCAAGCGTCAGGCCGCCAGAGAGCGAGCGGCCTGGAACGACGGCAGCGCTAAGCAGCAACTCGGACCAGGGCGCGCCAACCGCGAGCGCAGATCGGGTGCCAAGCATCAACTCGGAGCAGGTCACGGGATCCGGAGGACGACAGGACGGCCTCGCAGCGAAGGCGGCGACCAATGTCTCCCGGCAAGAGAGACCCATGGCAAGTGGCTTGAATTTGCCCACATCAAAGAGCGAGCAAGCGACCGCAAACGTCGGTCCGCAGAAAACGGGAGCCGCTCCTTCTGTTGTCGGGGGCCCGGTTACCGATGCAGCGAGGTTGTCCGGCGGCATCAGTACCGTGACAGTCTCTGAATTGCCGTTAAATGGCCGGAACTTCACGCAACTTCAACAGCTCCCACCCGCGGGCACACAAGGCGCGGCGACGCAAGACACCTTGGCCAAGAAAAAAGAACTGCCTGCGTTGCAGATTCAGGGCGCGAGCGGCGAAGCCCAGATACTTGCGGGAATCTCCGGGCGCATCACGGATCGAACCGGCGCGGTCATCGCGGGGGTTACCGTAACTCTGCGCGATGCGGCTGGCAAGACGCGACAAACGACAACCGGCGCCGATGGCAGCTTCCATCTGACACAATTGCCGGCTGGACAGTACCGGTTGACTGCGACGGCAAGTGGCTTCAAGACGGGCAATGAGTCGATCGAGTTGAAGCCGAGCGAAATGGCCATGCTGCAGCCGGTGCTGAACGTGGGATCGGCCTCAGAGGTGGTTGAGGTGGAGGCCGGCGCGACATCGATCCAAACTGAATCGGCCAACCTGAGCGATCAGGTGGTGGCGGAAACGCGCGGCGCGCGCAGGGGAAGCGCGGCACTATCCGACCGGCCGATTTTGGCGACTGTGTCGCAGGGCAAGCGGGTTCTTTCTCTTGATGACGCGGGCAATCTCTTTCTGAGCCGCGATGAGGGCAAGAAATGGAAGAAGATCAAACCGCAGTGGGCGGGCAAGGCGGTGCGCATCGAGGCGACGACGGCAGCCAGCGGTGAAGCTTCAGCGAATGCCAAGGACGAGGTAGGTGGGGCGAGCGAGGGGGCTGTCTTCCAGCTAACTACAGACGGCGGCACCACTTGGAACAGTAAGGACGGACTCCACTGGCATGAACGGTAACTATCCGCAAGATAGTAGTTTCCAATAGCAGCTATCGATAGTAAGTACCAAGAGTAACTTCCCACAAATTCCCCAAAAATTGTCTGCAAAACTCCCAAGCAGGCGCGAACTCCGATTGAACGACAAAGCGCGGCGCGGCGTTTGGCCGCTTGCCGCGAGGGGGACGCGCCATGTCTCGTGTGTTTCAAGCTCTCTCAGGATTGGCACTTTTAGTTGCGGCGACCTTTGGCAACGTGGAGCCGAGAACAATCTCCGCCAACTATTTTCGCGATGCTCTTACTTTTTCCGCGCCCTACGAAGCCGCGCACAGCGGCGAGGCGGAGCTGAAACTGGAGTTGCTGACCCCCGAGGATCACGTGATTGGCGAAGTGAAGCGCCATAAGCGCGTAACCGAAGGAAGCGCGGTCTGGAACGCGAGGATGGTTCTCGGCGAGCAGATGACGTTGGATGAACTGGTGTGGCAGCGCGTGCGTTTTACGCTGCGCTATGAAAACCAGACGTCCCCCGATCTCGACGAGATACGCTCGCTGTCGGAGATTCTCGAACGGCCCGTGCTGCGCGTTCTGGGGCAGCGATCGTATATCGCTGGAGCGCCCGCAGCCATGCGGGTAATCGTCACCGGTTCCTGCGCCGGCGAGACGGGCCTTATGGTCAAGCGGGGAACGGTAAGGATTGAACTGCTTGATCCCGATCACACTCCCAAGCTGCTGTTTGCTGGAGAGCTCGACCGCCGGGCATCCGTCGCGGCGGATTTCCGTTTCCCCGAAGGATTGACGGGC
>PMSZ01000115.1 GCA_003168235.1 Acidobacteriaceae bacterium | reverse complement strand
CGCAAATTTGCCGAGCGCCGCCAGGTCGCCGTTCGACGAACCCGCCGCCTCCTGCAGATTGCGTTCCGCAGCCGCATTATCGTTGAGTTGCTGCGCCGTCAGACACACAAAATAACGCGCCATGTCGGCCGTGTGCGTCCGCGGATACTTGTCCACGATATCCTGAAACTGCTTGCGCGCCGCCGTCGCCCGCTCCTGCCCCGAGGCGAAACTCGGATACTCCGGCTGCGCCGGCATCCCCGCCGGACGAATCGGCGTATCAAACGTGCGCACCGCCGTGGCCAGATCGCCGCTCGCCTTTTCGTCCTGCGAGTTGACATAATACCAGCCGCCAAACGCGATGGCCGCAATCACCACCACCGCAATCGTAGCCACAATCAGTTTCGACTGGTGTTCAACGCTCCAGTGAGCGGCGTTTTCCGCCGCTTCGAGCGTAACTTTGCTGAAACGGTCTTGTTTCAGTTGATGCCGGGTTTCTGCGCGCACAGGCTTCCTTTTCGCTTAAGCGTAGGCTGACAATCCCTCAGTTTAACAGGCCAATTTCGGGAGCGCAAAGCCAGCGTCGCGGCCAGTGGGTTGTTTTGAAAATCATATCGGGTCAACATCCTGCGCCGAGGAGCAACCAACCGACCGCACAGGCGAAGGTCGCCAGAGACAAGATAGACATGAGAGTCCACGGCCTAGTGAACCTCGCAGGAGCAAATACAGCGATGGGTAACATTAGCATCAGGGCGAGAAGGCCAAAGAACGACAAAAGAAACAAAATGGCCTCAACTACTTGCAATGCGGTCTGCATGAGACGGCAGCCTCAAGATTCAATACTCCACAATCCGCTCGGCATGCAACTGCTCCAGAAATACGCGAACCTCCGCGCGAACCTTCCCCTTTGGAGCCAGCATGAACTGCGTCTCCAGCTTCTGCACAATTTCCGCCAGCGAAAAATGTCCGTCGCACAATTCCAGAATGATGCGTCCCGTTCCTTCCACGCGCACCGTGCCCTCCGGAGAAATCACCACCGGAGCCTCCGTCGTTCCGCTCCAGCGGCAGCCTTCGGCCAGCTTCGGAACGCTCCTATCCATCAGTTCAGTCACGATGAAAATTATAGGTTAGAAGCCAGAGCAAAAAAACACCCTCCGCCGTCTTGCGCGGAGGGTGGAGCGGCGGGAGCAGCTACTCGAATTTAATTACCCAAAGTTAATTACTCGACGTTAATTAATCGGAGTTAATCACACCAAAGATTCCATCCAGATTGTTCTTCGGTCCGGCCGTGTAGAAAAGCTGGTTGGTATTGCCGTTGCTCGACGAGCCGCCGCCAAACTCGATCCCCCAGATCTGGTTAATGTGGATCGCTTTGCCATTTTCGCCAACCAGCGCGCCGATAAACGCGCCTGTCGTCGGGCTAAAGCCGTTAATGTTCCCGGTGTTGTTGTTGTTGCTGATCAGCAAGGTGCTGCTGAGCGTGCCGAAATTCGACGGCGCCAGCGCGATTCCCCACGGCTGGTTGAGCGGCGAACCTTTGCTCAGAGTTTTAACGAACGTTCCGTTCTCCTCGAAGATGTCGATGTATCCACCCTTGCCGCCGTCGGTTGCGGCGAAGGCAACATACACCTGCCCGTTGATGTCCTGAATGCCAAACGGCGCAAACCCCGCCGGCAGCGACGGATCGGTAAACGAGGTCACCAACTGGAACGTCCCGTTGTAAACGTCAACCTTGTTGTTCCAGAAATCGGCCGCGTAGAGCATGTTGCCCGAATTATGGCTGGTAATCGCCAGCCCGGTATAGATCGCGCCGGAGGCGGAATTATTTACCGCAATCAGAGCGTTGTCCGGATCGAAATGCGACCAGCCGCTGATCGTGCCGTCCAGCGTGTCAAACAGAAACGCCGAAGTCCAACCGTCGATCTGGAATTCCGTCGAGCCGTTGTACACGATGCCCGTCGGCGAACCAAGGCCCTTGCCCGAAGCGGGAGGAATCGTCACCACCAGGCTTTGCTTCGCGCCGGCGCCGGTATAGAGAGTCGACAAGCCCGAAGCCTCATCGCTCAGCCAGAACGGTTCGCTGGGAGCATACGCAAGTCCCCACGGATTGAGGAGCTGTTTGTCGCCTTTCTTGCCGGTACTTTTCACCAGCGTGGTCGCTGTATAGAATTGGCCGCATTGGGCCAAAGCCACGCTCGAGGCAACGGTCAGCGCCAGGACCAGCAGCGCCGCTTTCATGAGATTCTGACGAAATCTTCGACTCATAATTACTCTCCTTAAAG
Source organism: Acidobacteriaceae bacterium (assembly GCA_003168235.1). Classification (GTDB taxonomy): domain Bacteria; phylum Acidobacteriota; class Terriglobia; order Terriglobales; family Acidobacteriaceae; genus Acidiflorens. Next base: position 515 of record PMSZ01000115.1, on the reverse strand, counting down.
CGAAATCTTGATGGCGGCCTGGCGTTCGCCATGCCTGCCCGCGCAAGGGAAAACAGAACTTGCGGCGCCACGGATCCTATCCGGAATGAGAAAACAACTTGTCAGCAGGAAGTCAGCGATTTGTAAAATTGTTGTCACCGAAAAAGCGCTTCCCTGCATCCAATTCCAACTGACACGCGGCCGTTCTTCATCGTGAGTTGACGGCGCGAGTTGACGCCCGCCGTCTTACGCGCTTACGATAATTGTTTGCGTTTCGCGTGCGAACCGGCGCTGTGGGGCGCGACTTACGCCGCACGGCGGGCGCAGATCGTAGGCCGCAATCATTGGGCTGCAATCGTTAAGCTGCAATCAGCAGGCTGCAATCATGGATAAGAAGAAACTCGAGACCTTCCGAAAAAAGCTGGAAAACCGGCGCAACGAACTGCGCCAGATGGTGGTCCGCAATCAGCAGGACGGCCGCACCGCCGACGATGAAGCCACCCAGGACGTCGCCGACCGCGCCGCCAGTTCCTACA
>PMSZ01000145.1 GCA_003168235.1 Acidobacteriaceae bacterium | reverse complement strand
ATATGCCTTTTCTCTTCGAGGCGGCAATCTTGTCCCGGATCCGTTCTCCAGTGACCTCGCGTTCAAACTGTGCGAACGAGAGCAGGACGTTCAGAGTGAGCCTGCCCATGGACGACGTGGTGTTGAACTGCTGGGTGACCGAGACGAACGATACGCCATGGGAATCGAGTGCCTCGACGATCTTGGCGAAGTCTGCCAGGCTCCGCGTAAGCCGGTCAACCTTGTAGACGACAATGACGTTGACTTTCTTTGCTTCTACATCCTGCAGAAGTTGACGCAGTGCCGGTCGTTCCATGGTGCCGCCGGAATAGCCACCGTCGTCATAGTGGGCTGGCAAGGCTTTCCACCCTTCCTCGCGCTGGCTGAGGATGAAGGCTTCGCATGCTTCGCGTTGAGCATCGAGCGAGTTGAAAGACTGATCGAGGCCCTCTTCGGAAGACTTTCGCGTGTAGATCGCACAGCGCTGGACGCGCTTGTGGCTCGAAGTCATTGAACCTCCTTATTATTATCTTGCTGATTCTTGAGGCCGAAGAAGAGCGGACCCGACCAGCGTGTACCGGTGATCAGGCGAGCGATCTCGGAGAGGCTCTGATATCGGGCACCTCGATACTCGTAGCCTTTGGCCTGGACATTGACGAGGTGGACCTGGTTCTGCCACTCGCGGACAAGCCGGGTTCCTGGTTGGATTTTCCGATCCGACGAAATCTTAAAATTCGTGTTCTCGGCTACTGCGGTCGATAACTGCCGCAAACGTCGTTCACTCATGACCGACAGAGAACCATATGCCTGTTCTTGAATCCGATAGGCGAGGAATCGGATCATGGACGGCCTGCGAATCCTGGGATCCGGGACAGAGAGGAATAGCTTCTGCCAGAGTTGGGCCAAATCGGCTCTGGACAGATCAGGTAGAGTTTCCAGCCGCTTTTCGACGGAATCGGGCATTGGTGCCTCCTCAGATACACCACCATTCCCGCTTCCTTGCCGCCAATAATCAAGTCGAATTTTCTGCACGTTTCCGGGCTTTTTGGGTGATTTTAGGACGACAGTTTACTTATCCGGGCCGATGTCTCGCACTAGGTGCAGTGTTTACCCCAATGCCGCAGTGACAACCCAAGATTTCCCATAACACTCTGCCGGGCTGCGAGCAGCGCGGACCGAGGTAATAGTGCAACAAAGAGCATCCAACCTTTTGAACGGTACGTTTCGTTGGCGTTCGTCGCTTAAAATTAATGCGCGCGGGTAGTAGATTGATGAAATCTCTGAAATCCAGAAAAAAGATTCCGGTCGCTTGGCAGCGCTCTCAGCAGTTGTGGTCTCGAATCAGGCCGGACAAATGCCACGATGTTCAGAGAACATTGCAACTCATGGTTGACAGCGTCGTGTCCTGTTCAGTCCCGGGACCTCATTCTAATCGGGACTCTGTTGAACAAATCGCGCGAAACGCCAGTACGCCGATCGAGGTTGAATCGCTATCCGAAGCCCTAGCCAAGCCGATTCTTCCGCGCAGTGCCGTTTTCTTTGGCCGGCTGGGCGATGTACTGGATGAAATTGCAGCCAATTATCCCGATTTGTATTGGTGGGTGTCAGAGAACGGTCTCAATATGGCGAGCGTGGATCCGAATCATGTTCTGCCCGACCCTTTTGACGAATTAGCTGGCAGTTTGACGATTCAGCATTGGAAAAATGGAAAGCTTTCCGCGAAGAGCCTCTTAGAGATCGCGGCGGAACTAGACAAGAACTGTTTCTTGGTCAAGGAAAACCTCCAACCGGGGGAGTGGCAGTACATTGCCGAACACAATCAGAAACGGGCCAAGGAACCAATCAGGACTTTCGTCGAAGCTGCCAAACACAGGCGGTTTGGCCGTCTCGTCCGTAGATGTCTGTATCGAGCTCGCCGCAAGAAAACGCAGGCGAAATCCGTTCGCACGATAGCCCGTGACTCCGATTTTTATGCCTGAAAGCGAAGCCGATTCCCGCCTCCGCGGGGGTGCGAGTCCCAGTTCCTGTTGCTCCTTAATCCTCCCGACGGACGTCGACCACTAAAACAAGAACTCTCTCACTGACGGTTACCTTGGTTTGTCCGCGGCTCCAAGCGGACAAGCTTTTTTTATTCCTTCTGGTCCGCACTTGGTGCGGAATATCAGCGGCGTTTTTGTCCAACCTGCCGCCAAAAACGGTCCGGGGATTGCGCGGTCAAGCCATTCCGCGGCATTCTCCAATTGCGCGCATGATTTGATTTCAGAGTCGAAGCACATTTTTCAGTTTGTGCGTGAAAGGGTATTCGTGAAAACTGGCGGTTCAAATTTGTTGATCACTTACTATCCGACGGGCAGCCTCAAAGCCAATCCCGGCAATGCCCGGACCCACTCCAAACACCAGATCCGCCAAATTGCCGACAGCATCAGGGCATTCGGTTTTACCAACCCGGTCCTGCTCGACAAGAACGGTACTGTTATCGCCGGCCACGGCCGGTTGGAAGCTGCGAAGTCTCTCGGCATTCTTGAGGTGCCGACGATCCGACTGCAGGAGCTGTCTCCCGATCAGGTCCGGGCTTACGTCATCGCTGATAACCGTCTGGCAGAACTGGCTGGCTGGGACGAGTCGATTCTTGCNNCCATCGAAGGCGATTTCGACGTGACCGTCACCGGCTTCGAAGTCCCCGAAATCGATTTGCTTCTTTCCGCGCCGACCGACAAGCCCGATCCGGACGATTCTTTTGAAATCTCCGATGGTACCCAGTCGATTTCCCAGCCAGGGAGCCTATGGCAATTGGGCAGACACCGCATTCTCTGTGCGAACTCGCTCGAACAGAATTCTTACTTGAAACTGCTGGGAGCAAAGCGAGCGGATGTAGTTTTCGTCGATCCGCCGTACAACGTGGCGATCGACGGCCACGTCAGCGGCAACGGCTCGATTCGGCATCGCGAGTTTCAGATGGCGTGCGGCGAGATGACGGAATCTGAGTTCGTCTCTTTCCTTACTACGAGCATGAGGCTGCTGGCCTGTTACAGCGCCAGTGGCTCCATCCACTTCGTCTGCATGGATTGGCGGCATATGGGCGAATTAATCGCTGCCGGCCGACAAGTCTACGAATCCCTTCTGAATCTTTGCATTTGGGTCAAGAATACCGGCGGCATGGGCTCGCTCTATCGCTCGCGACATGAACTCGTCTTCGTCTTCAAGAATGGCAAAGGGCGCCACCAAAATAACGTGCAGCTGGGGCGCTTCGGCCGCAACCGGACAAACATCTGGGAATACGCCGGCATCAATACGCTGTCCAGGAGCGGAGACGAAGGCAATCTCCTGCAATTGCACCCCACCGTCAAACCGGTGGCGCTCGTGGCTGACGCGTTGCTTGATTGCTCATCGCGCGGGGAGATGGTGCTGGACGCTTTCCTCGGTTCAGGGTCGACGCTGATGGCGGCCGAACGGACGGGACGCTCTTGTCGCGGCATTGAAATCGACCCGCTCTACATCGACACGGCAATTAAACGCTGGCAGCGCTACACCGGCGACCACGCAATCGACACGGCGACGGGCAAGCGGTTTGACGATTTCGCGAATGAGACTCTGGAGGCCGCCCGTGGATGAGAAGAACAAGTCGGACTACGCCGTCGGTTACAAAAAGCCACCGCGCCACACGCAGTTCAAACCAGGCGAGTCCGGGAATCGGAAGGGTCGCCCCAAGCAAACCGCCACGTTCAGGGAGGCGCTCTCGAAGCAGCTATGCAAAAAGGTCACCGTTACGATGGGAAACCAGGTGCAGAAGATTCCCATGCTCGAAGCGATCGCAATCAAGCACGTCAGCAAGGCAGTGAGTGGCGACCCAAAATCTACCGCCATCGTGCTCGATTCTCTCAGGTCGGATGAAGGCAGCCGGGACAGCAATCTGGACGAACTGCTAAGTGAGTTTCGATCGATCAATGCGCGAAACGCCGGTAACCGGGCTCCGATTGGCTCGATGCCCGCGAAAACAGGAAGAAATTGCGAGCACACGAATGAAGCCGCGCCCGCCAACACTAGTAATAATGAAGGTAGTGACCGTGATATTTAATTTTGGCCCGCGAGCCGAACTCTTTGCCCTCCGACCGCCGGAGGAGGACTGGCCGATCAATATACTCGAAGGGGCGGTCCGCAGTGGCAAGACCTGGTGCCTTCACCCGAAGGCACTTTACTGCTGTCAGTACCACGTTGCCGGTCGCAAGGTGATCACCGGAGTCTCGAAGCAGAGCATTTTTAACAATGTTCTCACCGATCTGTTCGAAATCATCGGGCCGCGTAATTACAGCTACAACCGGAGCACGGGACAACTCAACCTGTGTGGCAGCAAATGGTTGGTCATCGGCGCGAAAGATGAAGGCTCGGAGCGGTATATTCGCGGCCTGACGGTCGGTGTAGCGCTGTGCGACGAACTCAGCTTGATGCCGCAGAGTTTCTTCCAAATGTTGCTCAGCCGCATGTCGCCGGAAGGCGCTCGGCTCTACGCTACGACCAATCCCGATAGCCCGTATCACTGGCTCAAGGCTCAATACCTCAACAACCAGGACCTCCGGGATAAGAAGATCCTGTGGTCGGATCATTTCACCATGGCTGACAACCCGAATCTGACGGCGGAATTCGTCAAAACGCAAGAGCGACTCTACACAGGATTCTTCTACAAGAGATTCATCGAGGGACTGTGGGTCGTCGCCGAAGGCGCCATCTACAAGGATTCCTGGTCCGAAGCCCTGCTTTACGACTTGCAAGACGAACCAAAATCGCTTCGGCTCCTGAATGGCCACCAACAACGGATTATCGCGATTGATTATGGTACGACCAATCCGATGGTCTTTTTGGATATTTACGATGATGGCCGCGTTTTTTGGGTGGCACGCGAATACTACTGGGATTCTCTGGTCGAAATGCGACAAAAAACGGATGCCGAATATGTCGACGACCTGGTTGAATTTATCGGGCCGGGAGGCGGTGCCAAGGTGATCGTCGATCCCTCCGCCGCATCGTTCAAAGCCGAAATGCTGAAACGAGGACTCTGGCACGTCGACGCTGACAACGACGTGAATGAAGGCATTCGAGTTGCCTCCATGGTTCTCAATCAGCATTTGGTGCGCTTTTGTCGCCAAACGGTTCCAAAGACGATCCAGGAGATGCAGACCTATGCCTGGGACTCCAAGGCAGCCCAACGCGGCGAAGAAAAGCCCTTAAAGATACACGATCACGGTCCCGACGCGTTTCGTTATTTCGCCAAGACCGAAGTCCCATTTTGGAGGTTGGGTTGGGGAGGTTCATGACGACCCCTCCACGATCCCGAATCGCCCGTTTACGAACTCACGGACGATTACGACGGTCGCCGCGCATTAGTCAAGAATTTCTTCATGCTCCTGGACTCGTACCAAAACCATCCTGAAGCGAAAAGCCTTGGCCCGGACGGAAGAGCTTGCGAATTCGACACGCGCGGATTATTGCGACACGCGCATGTGTACGCGAACTGGCCGCCGATTTACATTGGAAAAGAGTCCGACAAACACTGGGAAGAGGGCGAAGATTTGAGTTTGCTGGACTTCAAAGCCATCGAGTACAAGCGGAAAGGAAATGCCGTTGCGGATGATGAGCAACTAGCGAGCATCGCGAAGGTTCCCAAGCGCGAGTTCATGCGCCGTGGGATCAACCAGCACACGCTGGAGAAAATCTGTAGCAAAGAGCCTGTGCGCGCTATCAAACTGGCGAAATGTTTGAAAATTCTCGAAGGATGTGGAATCTGGAATCAGTAACTACCGGGCGAGTGCCAACCTATCGCCGTATCCTGGTTTTCCCCAACCATGAATATGTCACTCCTGCCCTGTTCGTCACGCTGATACAAGGCACCTTCATAGAAGATCCCGATAACACTCTAGCGCGACGCGAACCAGTTGACTCCGAGTGCGTACTTCGGTCTTTCCAAACAATTGCTGGATCGTGTTCTTGACTACACTTTCGGAAACGTTTAGGCGCGATGCTATTTCCTTGTTCGCCAAACCTTGAACGAGCAACCGGAGCACTTCAGACTCACGGTTGTTCAAGGGTGCCCTTTCCCTGTGATCGGACCCTCCTTGGGTCAAATCCTCGGCGTTTCGTTCCTCTGTGACATCGGCGATGATCGCAGCTAGCTTGGGGGTTGCTCCTTCTTTGTAGCTGGAGAACCAAACATCCGCCAGAAACGACTCTCCGTTGCCCCGATGCCCTCGGCATTGCATTGATGTCCTGAATTGTGGCCCCTCTTCCCAGCGCAAAGCATGATGCAACTCGGGCAGATACGCCGCGATTGGATGCCCGATTAGATGCCCGTCCCGTGGGGCCATCAGTTCAGTTGCCGCTTGGTTGGCAAGTTCGATGAAGCCACGATCGTCAACCGTGACAATTGCCGCCGGACTTGTTTCCACCAGGACGCGCAATCGCTCCTGCGATGCCAATCTCAACCGACGATTGCGCAGCACTTCGGAGATGAACAGCCCGGAACCGACCAGGGCCAGCGCCTCGAAGCTGGCACGGATCGGAGCGTCTACTGGGTCCAGGTTGCTGAAGCGCTCGCTAAGTAGCGCGCAAGCGATACCCATGATAACAATCGCCCACCTTGGCAAGAACCCGGCCGCGAGCATGATGGGAAACAAGTAGAGAAAACCGAGCGAAACGTATGGCTTTGTCCACCAATCCACGATTGCGATCGCCAGGACGATGACCGCGCTGGTGAGCACAACGACGGTCCGGTTCCGTGGTTCCCAGATCCATTCCAAATTCAACATAGGTCTCGATTGATCGGTGATTATCCCATTACTAGGCGGTGCCCCCAAGCCAATCAAACGATTATCAGAAAGATTAGGGATTTCGGAATCGAGAAATTTACGCTTCCGTCGCGACTTCGCGCGTGGTTCTGACCATTCGTCAGGCCGAATCAAGCGATTGGTTCGGTGGGTACGCTCCCCGGAATCGAAATACTTCCCGCTTACCCGTTTGAGTGTCTCCCGATAACTGGAAATTAAGGATACACAGGGCTCATACCCCAACGCGATGCCCGTGGGAGCAATGAATGATCCGCCGTGTCGTTGATTTTGCTCTCGATAACCGCCTGCTCGTTCTCGCCTTTGCACTGCTGCTCTTCGCAGGGGGAATTGTCGCGTTCCATGACCTGCCGATCGAAGCTTATCCCGACGTAGCCGACAATTACGTTGAGATCGTTACACAATGGCCCGGAATTTCGGCGGAACAAATCGAACAGCATGTCACGATTCCACTTGAGATCGTGATGAACGGCATCCCGCATGTCGTGCATCTACGTTCGTTCTCCCTGTTTGGACTCTCAGACATAAAATTGATCTTCGATGACGAATCGGACAACGATTGGAACCGCGAACGCGTTCTGGAGCGGCTAAGCCAGGTCACATTGCCGCCGGGCGTCAATCCACAAATGGGCACCGACTGGAGCCCCGTCGGCCAGATCTACTGGTACACGCTGGAAAGCGCCAACCCCGCCTACGACGTAATGGAGAAGAAATCGCTCGAAGACTGGGTGCTGGAGAAGTCCTTCAAGAGCGTCAAAGGCGTAGTTGACGTCTCCAGCTTCGGCGGCCCGACCAAGGAATATCAGATCAAGCTCGATCCCGAGAAGCTGGTCTCCTATGGGCTGAGCATCAGCCAGGTCGAGCAGCAGGTTGCCAACAACAACACCAACGGCGGCGGTAGCTTCATCGAGCAGGGCGCGCAGCAGA
>PMSZ01000558.1 GCA_003168235.1 Acidobacteriaceae bacterium | reverse complement strand
GTGTACAAAGTGTTGCCGACGAGCGCCGCTGCGTCTGCTACTTGGTGAATGACTTCACGGCCACGGCTTCGTCTTCTTTTACGTCGAAGACGGTGTAGAGCTTCGTGATCTGCAGCAGATCATGGACTTTCTTGGTGAGGTTGAGCAGCTTGAGTTCGCCGCCCTGGTTCTTGGCAGTAGTGAAGGCGCTGACGAGTTCGCCGATGCCTGAGCTGTCGATATAGTTGACGTCGCCGAGATTCAGCAGGATTTTCTTCTGACCCTTGGAAAGCAGATCGCGCACGGTGTCGCGCAGAACCACGCTGCCTTCGCCGAGGGTGATCCGGCCGCTGAGGTCGACAATCGTGACGCCATCCACCTGACGAGTACTGGACTTCATGCTCACTGGGGAGCCTCCTTAGGAGTCCGCGGGGTTGCGTGGACGTGTTTAATCATTATAAGTTCCGTGCCCGTTTGGGAAGGATGGATTTCCACCACATCCATGAACGAGCGTATCAGGAAAATGCCTCGTCCCGAAGTTTTCATCAGGTTTTCGGGCGCCAGCGGATCCGGAATCCGGCTGGCGTCGAGCCCTTTGCCCTGATCGCGGATCACAATGACCAGGTCGCTGTCGTTCCGTTCAAACGCCAGCGTCACCTTCTTGCTCGGGTCGTAAGCATTGCCGTGTAAAACCGCATTCACGGCGGCTTCGCGCACTGCCATGGAGATCTTCATGATCTCCTCGTCGTCAAAACCAGCCTCGGTCGCCATGCGACTGGCCGTCTCTTCGGCGCTGTTTACCGTCTCCAACGTCGAATCGAGCGTATAGGAGACGCGTTCTGCGGACATAAGAATCAAGAATTCCCGATCGGCCCTTCGCCTCGTCGGCGACAACCACACCGAGTCAAAGTGCTGTTCCGAAGCACTCAGCGGGCGAATTGTGAGTTTGCCTGTAGGTGGCGGAAAAGTCAACGCGAGCAACTCCAAGATTCTGGATCTAACTTTGATGCGACGCCGGAAACGTGGAATACTCAAAACGCAAGCTGAAATTGGCCCGGAGGGTCAGTGACTGACATCATGACTGGCGGATACGAAGAGAAGGCTGTCGAGAGCAGCCAGCACTTTGCAAATTATATTCCGATACCCTACGGATGTATGACGCTCGTCGCGCCGATTCTAGGCGCGCTGATTCTCGTCGCGCTGACGATGGCAGTTGTTCTTCGCTAGTGAACGCGATGGTGAGGCCGGAGTGGGCGGTTCATCGCAAAGGCGTCAGCCTTCTCGCACATTGTGCACCGCGGCGAAGAAGCGCCTCAATTTCATCGCGTCCAGCTTGCCATCGGTGCGCACGCCGGAACACAAGTCTAGGCCGAACGGGCCCACTGCTTCGATTGCTTCGGCTGCGTTCTCGGGCGTGAGCCCACCAGCAAGAAACAACGGGATGTCGATGCTTTCGCGGATGGCGCGGCTCAGGCTCCAGTCATGCGTTCTGCCCGTGCCGCCCAATTCCTTGACTGCAAGTTTCTGGTTGCCGGAATCGAGCAGGATTGCATCTACGTGCGGCGAGACGCGCACGACTTCTTCGACCGACTCGGGGCCGGTCACGTGGACGACCTGTACGATTTTGATGCCGGGAAGAGCATCCTTCAGATCGCGATGTGTGCCAACGGTGAGATGATCGCAAATCTGAATCGTATTGGTGCGGCAGAAGCGCTGTTGCTCAATGATGCCGGCAACGCTTTGGCGTGAGGTCAGCAGGAACGTCCCGATGGGCGGGGGAACAGTCGCAGCAATCTCTGCGATCTGCTCGTCGCTGATTACGCCCGGCCCGCTCGGCATGCGTGAAACCAGGCCCAGTGCGGAAGCTCCGCACTCGATGGCCAGCGCCGCTTCGTCAACACCCGAGATGCAACAGATTTTTACTCGCGGCGTGAAAATTGGATTCATGGGAGGTTTTGGGACAGGCCTGCAAAATTATTCGCCGTATGGGACCCAGATATTCTTGACCTGAGTGGCGTGCTCAAGAAACCACCGTCCCTCGGCGAGTTTGGAGTTGAACCAGTCGATGGCGCGGCCTTCGTTCGTCCACACCTGCTTCAGATTGCCGATCGACATCGCCTTCGCAGCCGCGGCGCTGGCTTCATCGCCAAAGCACCATATGGCATCGACGTCGTCGTGTTCAGCTAGCGGCTTGAGCAATTGCGACGCGTATCCGGTCACAATATTCAGCGCGCCGCCGGGCAGGTCGCTGGTGTCGAAAACCTGATAAAGGTCCCCCGCGATCAGCGGATAAACTTCCGACGGAACCGCGATCACGGTGTTTCCAACCGCAAGAGCTGGCATTACGAGAGAAAGAAAACCGAGCAACGGCGCTTCGCGCGGACAGATGACGCCCACCGTTCCGAGCGCTTCATTCATCGCAATCGCGATATTACGAAATGGAGGATTGTGCACCGCGCCGTCAAACTTATCGGCCCATGCCGCATAAGAAAAAATGCGCTGGACGCTGAGATCGACTTCTGCGGTAGCTTGCTTTTCACCGACTACGGCCGCCAGGCGCTGCATAATCTCGTCACGGCGCTGAGAAAGATTCTCCGCACAGTAGTAAAGGATTTGGGCGCGATTGTGCGCCGTTGCCTTCACCCATGCCGTCGCTTTGCGCGCAGCCTCGACCGCATTGCGAATGTCCTTGCGATTGCCGAGCGGAGCCTCTCCGAGCAAATGGCCGTCAGCGGCTCGTACTTCCATGCTATAGCCAGAATCGGGTCGCGCCTGCTTACCACCGATATAGAGCTTGACCGTTCGATCGATGGCCGGAGTCGAGATGCCAGACGCTGTCGAGTCGTCGTCCGAATCCAATTCAGTTGGGGCTGGCGCCTTGTGCGCGGGCAGCGCCGGCGCATTCTTGAACCATGTTGGCTCGAGATATTCGAGCAAGCCTTCGCGTCCTCCCTCGCGCCCGTAGCCGCTTTCGCGATAGCCTCCGAAGCCGCACGCAGCGTCGAACAGGTTTGTGCAATTTACCCAAACCACACCTGCCTTGATTTGGGCGGCAACGTGCAGCGCAACATTGATGCTCTCGCTCCAGACGCAGGCGGCCAATCCGTAGACTGTGTTGTTCGCCAGCTCAACCGCTTCGGATGGCGTGCGGAAGGTCATCGCCGCCAGCACCGGCCCGAAGATTTCCTGCTGCGCAACAATCGAGGTCGGATGCACATTGCTCAGCAACGTCGGCGGATAATAGAACCCGCGCGCCGGCAATGTGACTTGCGGCTGCCAGCAGGTCGCGCCATCAGCAACACCTTGATCGACGAGTTTGCGGATGCGGTCGAGTTGCACGCTCGCCACGATGGCGCCGATGTCAATCGCTTTATCGAGAGGCGCGCCGATGCGCAGCGTACTCATGCGATCCTGGATCTTGGCGATCAGAGGCTCAGCGATGCTCTCCTGCATTAACAGGCGCGAACCTGCGCAACACACTTGACCCTGATTGAACCAGATGCCATCGACCAACCCCTCGACCGTGCTGTCGAGGTCGGCATCTTCGAAAACGATGAAAGGAGATTTCCCGCCGAGTTCGAGCGAAAGTTTCTTGTGGCTGGTAGCGGTCGCTGCGCGAATCGCACGCCCGACCTCGGTCGATCCGGTGAACGCGATCTTGTCTACATCTGGATGCTTGACCAGCGCCTCGCCGGTCGAGCCATCTCCGGTAACAATGTTCACCACACCCCCGGGCAAGCCAGCTTCCTGGCAGATTCCGGCGAAAGCGAGAGCCGTGAGTGGTGTGAATTCCGCCGGCTTCAGAACCACGGTGTTTCCTGTCGCCAGCGCCGGAGCAATCTTCCACGCCAGCATCAGCAGCGGGAAATTCCACGG
>PMSZ01000473.1 GCA_003168235.1 Acidobacteriaceae bacterium | reverse complement strand
TTAGCCCGGAGAATGGGAAGGCTCCGTCGGGGGTTGACATAAAACTGTACAGGACGGTTTCGCACCAGCCATTGCCCTGGTTGCTGCCACTTGGGCAACCACCACCTGGCTCCGGGCTCAGCTCGAACACGAGACCATATCCAGAATAAGGGCCTGATGCGAAGAGACCGCCGTAGTAAGTTGTTCCGTAGAGATTCCCCTGGCCGTCGAAGGTTACATAGGAGTCGGGATACGACCCATCGGTGCACTTCTGAAGCGAACAAAAGCTGTATAGGACAGTCTCGCTGTAGCCACCGCCCTCGTTTGGAGAAAGCTCAAAAACGGTGCCATCCACATTTGCGCCGCCCAGTTGGGTGGTCCCGTAGAAGTTGCCTGCGCCGTCGAGGACGAGGCCCGACGCCGGGTTCTCGCCGTCTACACACTTTGGCTGAGAACAGAAGTTGTAGAGCACGATTTCGGGTTGAGCATATGCTGGTGGGAGAGCAACCAGCAGCAACGTGGAAAGTAGAGCTAACATTAGAACGCCTCGCATATCCCTTTCCTCATCTTCTGATTTGAGATGCTTCGGTCTCCTCGCGACTTTCGGCACGGCACATCGCCACGAGTTAGAAATAATGTAGCCGGCATTCCGTCACCTGGCATATCTAGGGGGTAAACTCGAACGCGACTCCGCAACCGTCAGGATCCGCGCAAAAATCCCCGATGCCACCGTTGTAGGTCGTTCCGTAAAGATTGCCGCCTTCCAAAATCAGGCTGGTCACGGGATGAGCGCCATCCGCCAAAGTGAATATCCAAAGAAGCTCAGTTAAATAGTGAGCGCTTTTACTTTTGGGGCGCCTGGCCAGTTCGTACAGCGCGCCGCAGCCTTGTAGATCGCTCTTTTCTCCTTTTTCTTGGCAATACGTGGAGCTTCCGCCGTATGTTGTCGTGAGGTAGATGTCTCCGGATGAATCGAGCACGACCCCCGCCCAGGGAAGGCCGGGCTCTTCAATCGAAAAGCAGCATCCGAAAAGCCCGGGGCCGGCCTGGAAGGAGTGAAGAACCTCCTCCGTATACACTCCAGCTGAGGGGGTCAGCTTCCAAACCGTTCCGCACCCCAGGGCAGAGGTGCCGGAGTTGCACCTCCCAATACCACCGTACAAGGTCGTGCCATAGAGATTGCCGGCGCTGTCAAGCATCGGAGTGCCAGAAGGGAAGTTGCCATCCGTCGGGTGGCCTGAGAAGGCGTGAAGTATAGCCTCGCACCAGCCGTTACCGGTATAGCTGCCAGTTGGGCACCCGCCGGGCGGTTGTGGGCTTAGTCCGAACACAGTGCCAGCTGCGTAAACTCCGCCATTTTCTGTCGTCGCGTAGAGGTTCCCGTTCGCACCTTGCAGCTGCCCGTCGGGCTGGGCGCCGTCCGCGCAGCTCGGCTGAGCGCAAAAACTGTACAGAACAGATTCAACCCAGCCGCCTCCGCGGTTCGGGGACAACTCGTAAGCGGTTCCCATGCCGCTGCCTCCGCCGTAAGTTGTGCCATAGAGGTTGCCGTTCGTGTCCCAGGTTAGCCCGGAGAATGGGAAGGCCCCGTCGGGGGTTGACCTGAAACTGTAGAGGACGGTTTCGCACCAGCCATTGCCCCTGTTGCTCCCACTCGGGCAACCACCACCCGGCTCCGGGCTCAGCTCGAACACGAGACCATATCCGTTGAACCCATCGCTGCATGCTGAGGGGACACCTTGTCCGCTCCCGCCGCCGGAGCAAGCCGTCCCGTAGATATTTCCCGCTCCGTCGAAAATCAGTTTAGAAACTGGGTCATTTCCGTCTGTGCAATTCTGCAGCGAACAAAAGCTGTACAAGACTGTCTCGTTGTAGCCGCCGACTCCGTTTGGAGAAAGCTCAAAAACAGTACCATCCACATTCGCGCCGCCCAATTGGGTGGTCCCGTAGAAGTTGCCGGCGTTGTCGGGCGTGAGGCTGGATGCTGGGTTCTCGCCATCCACACAGTTCGGCTGAGAACAGAAGTTGTAGAGTACGATTTCGGTTTGAGCCTGCGCGGTCGAGCCGGAACTTAACACAGTCGCGGCGATAAGCAAAGTGAAGAAAGTCCCAAGATTGGTTGTTAGCCTGTGATTCGCAGGGGACTTCCTAAGATGCTTGATGGTATATTCGGAATCCATGATTCTCCCCCCTTGTTAGGAGACCACCGCGCTCTATAGGTCGGTGGTGAGAAGCGCGAGCCAGACTTTCGAGGACTAGGGGAAGGCTCCGTAACTTTTCCACCCAACATCAAAGGTAAAGCTGAAGAGAAAAGCTACTGAGAGTCCAAATTCGCAGGAACTTTATCACCCCTCAAAGCACCTGTCCAGCGCTGGTATTCAGCCACTTCGGACCAGTCCCGTAACTATTTCCCGTAACTATTTCCTTGCACAATTGGGACCCGTGTGGTAGCGTCCCGCTTCATAATTCTCCCCCACAATATTATTAGTGCTGTGTTTTAGGTTTTCTTCCGCGACAAGTAGGTAATCGCCGGAAAAACATAGTTGCCGTCTGGCTTTATCTCCGGCCGAAGGAGGCCCTATGTCCAGTACTGTATGTTTTGCACCTTCCATTGTCACGTACGAACGCGATCTAGCTGAGATTAGGCGAAGCGCCGAGGAAGATCGGGACTTCAGTTTCGCCCCTATTGACCGTAGTCAAGTCGAACGGTACCTCAATCCCCCGGCTAATACGATCTATCCCCTTGAGTATGCTCACCATCTGTTAGGTGACATTCACGAAAAAACAATTCTTGATCTTGGATGCGGTAAGGGAGAAAACCTGATACCAATTGCGGAGCGGGCTGGACATGTGATCGGGATCGACATTTCGCCCGAACTCGTGCGTCTGGCCCAAGCAAGAATTCAGTCATCGACAGTCAATGCCGATGTGGTCGTTGGCTCGGCCTACGAGACAGGAATTCCTGACGCCACGGTTGATGTGATTTTCTGCGCTGCCCTTATCCACCACCTCGATATTCCAAGGGTACGGACAGAAATGGCCCGAATTTTGAGGAAAGGAGGTTTCGTAGTGCTATCGGAACCGATCCGATTTTCGAAGCTATACGACCGGCTTAGAAAACTACTGCCGGCTCGTCGGAACATCTCCGAATACGAGCATCCACTCACTACAGCAGAGTTCGAATACTTGCTCAGTGGATTCGAACTTGAAGACGTGCGTTACTTCCGCCTGCCTTTTGTTCCTATGATGAGGCGGTGGAAGAAAATGAATTATTTCGCGTGCAATCTCAGTGCTTGGCTGATTGCCAAGGTTCCGGTGATTCGACACTTTGGGACTTCAGCGGTGGTGAGATTGAGGAAACGAACCACAGACTAGGGTGTTTTCGCAGCGACGCAGGAAAAGAGGCTCTGCTGCTGATGCCTGCCGACTTAAAGAAAGGTCATTATGCAGTTCTAGATTACGACGAGAAACTACTCGGTCGAAAACTGGAAGTTGACGACACGCGCTTAAGTGTCAGGACATAGCTCGAAGTTGTCGAAAAATCGGCGATTTCACTCATTGATCCGGATTTGTCGTCACGGCGACTTCGTATGCGCCCGGATCGGATTCTCCGGAATTTAGCCGACCCAGCGGTGGGGGCATGAAACCGATATGTGTCCGCCGCTCGCAAAGGGGCAACAACTATAGGATAGGACTTGATTAATCGCGGCAAGGAAGCGGAAATGGTGTGTCCTTTAATTAAAGAGGCACACGTGCCCGATTCCGTTGAAAAACACCTCAACACTTTACCTGGTTTATCCAAACTCGACTTAGGCCGACTTTGGCAGAAGCTGTTTCATTCTGTCCCAGATCCGAAGATTCGCAGGCCTGCGATGGTCCGATTCCTCGCCTATCGGATTCAAGAACAGGCCCATGGTTCGCTATCAGCCACTAGCGAACGACGTTTGCGGCAGTTATCGACCGCAGTAGTCGAGAACACGAATTTTAAGATTTCATCGGATCGGAAAATCCAACCGGGCGCCCGGCTTGTCCGCGAGTGGCAAAACCAGGTCCACCTCGTAAATGTCCAGGCCAAAGGCTACGAGTATCGAGGCGCACGATATCGCAGTCTCTCCGAGATCGCCCGCCTGATCACCGGCACGCGCTGGTCTGGTCCGCTCTTTTTTGGAATCAAGAAAAGTCAGACACTAGAATGGCGAAGGAGATCCAATGACTTCCAACCAGAAGCCCGTCCAGCGCTGTGCAATCTACACACGGAAGTCATCCGAAGAGGGCCTTGAGCAGTCCTTCAACTCCCTCGATGCCCAACGCGAAGCATGCGAGGCCTTCATCCTCAGCCAGCGCGAGGAAGGGTGGCAAGCCTTGCCAGCCCACTATGACGACGGTGGCTATTCCGGCGGCACCATGGAACGACCGGCACTCCGAAGTCTACTGGAAGATGTAGAAGCGAAGAAAGTGAACGTCATCGTCGTCTACAAGGTCGACCGGCTCACGCGGAGTCTGGCAGACTTCGCCAAGATCGTTGAGGCGCTCGACTCCCATGGCGTATCGTTCGTCTCGGTCACCCAGCAGTTCAACACCACGTCGTCCATGGGCAGGCTCACCCTGAACGTCTTGCTTTCCTTCGCGCAGTTTGAACGGGAGGTCACAGGAGAAAGAATCCGCGACAAGATTGCTGCCTCGAAGAGAAAAGGCATAT
>PMSZ01000339.1 GCA_003168235.1 Acidobacteriaceae bacterium | reverse complement strand
CCCACTCCGCCGAGGCAACATTCTCGGTTGGCCCTGCTCCGAGCGCATTCGCAAGGGCAAACGCGAACTTCTCAATCTCGCCCGCCCGCAGCGGCAGCCGATGATCCGCCTTCATTCCCGTCGAACTCGGCGTGCTCTCGATAACGTACAGGCGACTCATCTCCGCGTCGGGATTGCGCCGTCCGGCGAAATCGCGGATGTAGCGCGTCGAGCCAGGGAACCCGGCGTAGAGAAAGTCGGCGTCGAGCGAAACGATGACATCGGCCTTCGAGAAGTCGTAGCGCGTCTCAACCGGTTCGCCGAAGGCCTGCTTCGCGCCTTCATAAACGTTGTCGCGGCTGACCGGCTCGTACACGTGCCACTTCGCCCCCGGATTCGCTCGCAGGTACTCCTTAATCTGCGCCGCGAGCGTCGGAGAAGAAACGCTCTGCGTCAGGATGCGAACGCCGCCTCCCGAAATCCGGCCCTCCATGCTCATGGGGCCGCGAACAGCCTCCGTGAAGGCATTCCACGAACGGACATCGCCCATGTACGTAACGTTCTGCGCGCGGTCGGGATCGTAAAGATCGAGAATCGAAGCCTGCGCGTAAACGTCGGTGCCGCCGAGGCTCGCGGGATGCTCCGGATTGCCTTCGATTTTCGTGGGACGGAAAAGATTGCTTTCGACCAAGACGGGCGAGGCGTAGCCGCCCAGAGTGAACGCGGTCGCATAAAACTTCGGGCGCCCCGGAATCACGTTTTCCGGCTGCCGGACATACGGCACGATCTCCGTGTTCGGCATCTTCGTGCAGCCGGTCAGGCCGGCGAGCGCCAGTGACGCGCCCATGGTCTTGAGGAAACCGCGGCGCGAGAAACTGTCGACCCATTCCGATGCGCCCTTGGGGAACTCGCGGTGCAGCATCTCCTGAAACTCGTCGCTGCCTGCCAGTTCTTCGAGGCTGCGCCAGTAGGCGGGTCCGGTCGTGCCCTCGATCTGCTCTCGCGCCGTCGCCAGGTCCAGCTGCTTGCGCTTGCTGGGGCAGACGTCGACTCCGCCTTTGGCCGCTGCCGGTTTCGTTTTGTCGTCGATGCTCATCGTCAGCTCAGCTCTCACAACCAACTTCCCGTCTTTACCGGTGACACGTATTGCAACTGGTGATGTCTTTTACCGAGCGCACCTTGTACTGCTCTCTTAAGGCGTTTCCCAGCGCCTCCTGGTCGGAGTAGGCGGTTCCATTCGCGACCACCGGCGCGCTCGTCGAAGGCGGCTCGTAGCGCATATTGAAAACCTGCTCGCGCGGGCGCAGATACTTCTCCGTGTTGCGATGGCAGTCGAGACAGAACTCCATTTGCAGCGATGCATACTGATAGGTCAGCGGCATCTGGTCGATCGGCCCGTGGCAGGTATTGCATCCGACACCTTTATTGATGTGAATGCTGTGGTTGAAATACACGAAGTCCGGCAACTGGTTGACACGCGTCCACTCGAGCGACCGGCCGGTGCGATAGCTTTCGCGGACCGGCTCCAGATAAGCGGCGTTGGTCCAGATCTGCGCGTGGCAGTTGATGCAGGTCTTGGTCGGGGGAATGCCGGCAAAACTCGACGTCTCAACCGAGGTGTGACAGTAGCGGCAATCGATGCCGAGACCGGTCACGTGGTGCTGGTGGCTGAACGGTACCGGCTGCGACTTCCTGACGCCGGCATTGGTGATGTACGGAGTGCGCTCCAGTTCCAGCAAAACCGAGAACAATCCGCCCACGGCGAGGACCACGAGGACCAGAGAGGCCCTGGCTATGGCATTGCTGCTGCGCGGAAAGATCTGCATTAGGAAATGTGATGTCTTTAATTATTGCGGAATCGGCTTGCGCCCCTTCCGGCTGACCGCATCCGTATGATTTACGTCACATGCCATTGTGACGCGCGTTCCTAAAACAGGAGAGTATAACAGTTGCTTGGCGAAATGGAACATCCCGCGCCGCTTTTCTTTGTGTGCCAAATCGGGATTTCATTTCGAAACTATTTTCTTAAGAAAAATCGTAACTTCCGTGTGTCCTCGGTCAGCATTCTTCCGTTTCTCATTGTGAATTGCCCGCTTCGACTCGAAACATCCGCCTAAGAAAGTTTCAGCGCAAATGCATGACAAGCAATTTTGGTTCCGTCATTTCCTGGATCGCGTCCCGTAAGCCCTCCCGCCCCAGTCCGGAATCCTTAATGCCTCCATAAGGCATATGGTCGATGCGAAACGTCGGAACGTCGCCCGCGATCAGGCCTCCGACTTCGAGCTCGTCGTAAGCCTCGAAGATGAGTTTGGCGTCGCGGGTGAATAGTCCGGCCTGCAGGCCATACGGAGAGCTGTTGATTTGCTTCAGGGCCGAAGCAAAGTCGTTGTAGGGCTCCAGCGTCACCACGGGCGCGAAAATCTCCTGGCAATTCACTTTCATGTTGGGCTTGGTGCCGGTCAGGACCGTGGGGTCGAACAGCGATCCCTTGCGATGACCGCCGCAGAGCAAGCGCGCCCCGCCGCGGACCGCCTCCTGCACCCAGTCGGCGGCACGAATGGCATCGCTCTCGCGGATGAGCGGGCCGAGGTCGCTCGCTTCGTCCAAAGGGTCGCCGACTTTCAGTTTGCTGACCGCGGCCAGAAGCAGCTCGCTGAACTTTCCGTACACCGAATGTTCGACCAGAATCCGCTGCACTGAAATGCACGACTGTCCAGCGTAGGAGAATCCCCCTGTCACGCAGCGGTCGGCGGCGTAGGCGAGGTCGGTGTCGCTGTGGACGATGACGCCCGAATTCCCCCCCAACTCAAGAACGACTTTTTTCTTTCCCGCGTTGTTCTTGATCGCCCAGCCGACGGCCGCGCTGCCGGTAAAACTGATGAGCTTGATGCGTTCATCGGTGACCAGCAGTCCCGAGTCTTCGTTCGAGAGCAGCATCGCGTTGAATCCGCCATCGGGCCATCCCGCCTGTTGGATCACTTCGGCCAGCAGCAATGCGGTGAGCGGCGTCTGCGGCGCGGGCTTCAGAACAATGGAGCAGCCGGCGGCAATGGCCGGCGCGACTTTATGCACAACCAGGTTCAAAGGAAAATTGAAAGGGGTGATTCCGGCGACCGGGCCGAGAGGAAAACGCTTGACGATGCCCCAGCGCCCGACGGTCGACTGCTGCCAATCAAGCGGCAAATATTCGCCGTAGCCGCGGACCGTTTCTTCGGCCGCGACATTGAAAGTAAACACCGCGCGGTCCACTTCCATGCGCGCGCTCTTAATAGGCTTGCCGGCTTCGAGTGCGATGGTACGGGCAAACTCTTCTTTGCGATCGTGGACCCCCATCGCAATCTGGCGCAGAACGCGCTGGCGCTCGAAGGCAGGCAGGCGGCGTGTGGTCCCAAAGGCCTTCACCGCGGCGGCAATGGCCGCTTCGGCGTGTTCGCGGCGTCCCTGATAAACGTAGGCAATCAGGGAGCCGTCGTACGGAGCCCGCACCTCGACCAGATCACCTTCTTCCAGCCACTTCCCATCGACAAAAAAACCATGGGTTGCAACCGGAGTCACCGTCATCTCGGCCATCGCTCGCCCCCTTCAACCGACCTGGTGTAGGTATGTATTGAACATTCGGATTATAAACTTCCCCGGCAATGGCGAATCAACCAGAGCACTGCCGCGATGCCGACCTTGGATGTCATTTCGCGTTTTGCGGTTGGAATTGCTTGTCGATCTCCACCTGATACCCAGCGACGAGCCGGTTGGTTTCGTTCGCCATCCCGACCACCGACATCAACTCTTTGAACTGGGCATCGGTCATGCCTTTGTTCTTCGCCGAAGCCGTGTGCGAAGCGATGCAATAGTCGCACTGGTTCGTGACCGAGACGGCGACATAGATCATTTCTTTCGTCAGCGCGTCGAGCGCTCCCGGAGCCATGATCTGCTTGATGTCTTCCCAGGTGCGCTTCAGCATCACAGGATCGTGCGCGATCGACTTCCAGAAATTATTGATCCAGTCAGTCTTGCGCGTGGCCATGATGTCGTCGTAAACCGCCCGCACTTCAGGCGTAGCATCGGCGTATTCGATCAATCCAAAAATTGACATTCAATTCTCCCGCGAATTTCAACTCTAGCACCCGCATCTTGCCGCCCGCCGCCGGGAACGGCGGCGCCACGACGCCTGAGACCTGACACCTGAGACCTGCATTTAAGCTATCCAGTCTAAAACCTTGTAGTACGCTCCCGCGAAGGGCAAGAACCACGGCTTGCCGTTGTAAAGCCCCAGCGGCGCACCGGGGAATGCGATCTCCGCAAACGGATTGTCCGTCTTCCCCTCGATAATCCAATCGGCCATTCTCTGTCCTTGATAAGTAGCCATGGCGACGCCGTGTCCAGCATACCCGACGGAAAAATAGACGCCGTCCATTTGCCCGGCGTGCGGCATGATGTCAAAGCAGAAATCAAGCGTCCCTCCCCAGGCGTATTCGACTTTGGTATCACGCAACTGCGGATAGACTTCGACCATCCCCCGGCGCAAAATTTCAGCGCTCTTGCGGATGGTCTGACCGGTTTCGGGAAAGAATGCCGCGCGCCCGCCAAACAGCATGCGGTTGTCGGGCGTGAGCCGGTAGTAATAAAGATAGTTCTTGGAATCATAGATCTGGCGGTTGCGCGGGCTCAATTCGTGGCCGAGCGCTTCAGGGAGCATTTCCGTCGCAATAATAAATGATCCAATAGGGATGATTTTCTTTCGCAGCGCCGGAGTCGCCGCACCGGTATAGCCACTGGTTCCGACCAGCACATTGCGTGCCCAAGTCGCGCCACGGGAAGTATTCAGCCGGAAGCCCGGCGTGCCGTTGCGGGATTCGCGCTGGATGTTTTGCAGCCGCGTGCGCTCCGAGATCTGGGCACCGGCGCGCAGGGCCGCGGCGCCGAGTCCGGCAACGTAGCGCGCAGGATTGAGTCCGGCCGAAATTTCATCGACCATGCCTCCATAGTAGATGTCAGATCCGATTTCGCCGTGGAGTTCGCCGCGAGGAACAACTCGTAGGTGGTGATTAAATTCGCGCGCGATGACTTCAACTTGACGAGAGTAGTCGTCGAAATGCGCCGGCTTGCACGCAACTTCAAGATGTCCCGTGCGGGAGAAATCGCAGGCGATGTTTTCTTCTTTCACGATGCGCTCGACCGTGTCGATGGTTTCAAGCGACGCTGCATACATACGACGCGTCAACTCGCGGCCAAATTTTGCAATGAGCTGGTTCACGCCCAGCTTCAGTCCCGTAAGCACCATGCCACCGTTGCGCGAACTCGCGCCCCAGCCGATGGTCTCCGCTTCAAGCACAACCACTTTCACCCCACGTTTCGCCAGCGAGAGCGCAGCCGAGAGTCCGGTGAATCCGGCCCCGATGATGACAACGTCAGCGCTCTCTGGCAACGGCTGCACTGGAGGCGTCGGCACCTGCACCGTGGTCAGCCAGTAGTTGAATTCCTGCGTCATGCTCTTTGGCGAGCTCACAATACCGCCGTCTCATGGATCGTCCGCCCCTCGGCGAACCGCGAAAAGTTCAGCAGGGACGCGTCGATCAAGTCCGTCTTCCCGGTCAGAATCAGATCGCTGAGAATTTTTCCCGTGGCCGGCGAGTGCATCACGCCGTGTCCGCTGAAGCCGTTTGCGAAGAAGAATCCCGGCACGTCCGGCGACTCGCCCAGAATCGGATGATGGTCCGGCGTCATTTCGTAAAGCCCGGCCCACGCCCGTTTGGGGTTCACGGCGACATTTTCAAACACCGGCACGCGATCCGCCGCGCGCACCAGAATTTTCTCGATGAAACCGGGGTCGAAATCGGTTTTATATCCCGGCGTTTCCTCAGGATCGTTCCATGCGAGCAGAAACCCTCGGCTTTCGGGACGAAAGTGAAAGCCCGTCGACATGTCGATGATCATAGGCGCGCTATGAGGAAATTGATCGAACGGTTCCGTCGGAACCAGCATCCTCCGCAACGGTTCGACCGGCAGATCAATACCCAGCATCTTCGCAATCGAGGCCGCCCACGCTCCAGCGCAGTTGACGACCGTGCGCGTCGAAACCAAATCGCGCGAAGTCGCAACCTCGAAGCCCCCGTCATTAATATTTCGCGTGATTCCCGTGACGGTCGTATTCTTCCATAGCGTCGCCCCGTGATCGCTCGCCCACGTCATGAATCCGATCATGGCGCTGTAAGGATCGACAAAGCCATCGCTCGAGCAAAAACTGCCCCCGAGAATGTCATCGCCGCGCAGTTGCGGAAACATGCCGCGAATCTCGTCGCCCGCGAGCAGGCGCACATCCTTCAACCCCATGGCAACTTGTTTTTCATAGTTCGCCCGCAGGTAGACGATATGCTTTTCACTGGTCGCGCAAAAAAGATACCCCTGCGGACGGTAGTCGCAAGGATAGCCAAGCCGCTCCTCGAACCTCGCATAAAACGGAATCGAGTACAGCGACATCTGAATGTTGACGGGCGTGGAAAACTGCGCGCGCACGCCGCCCATGCTCTTGCCGGTGGATCCCTTGCCTTGCGCGGTCTCGCGCTCGACGACAAGAACGTTCCTGCAACCGGAGGCGACCAGGTGGTACGCGATGCTGGAGGCGACAATGCCTCCGCCGATGAGGACTACGTCTGCGGTATGCACAGTGCGAATCTTGGTCCCATCAGGAAGTTGCTACCGCAAAGGCAACCTTGGCGATCACATAGAAGACGAACCATCCGAAGACCACGGCGAACGCGGTACCGCGTTTGACCTTGCTGATGCAGGTAATCCCGATTGCGGTCAGAATCAAGGACCAGAAACTGAGCACATCCAGAGGTGTCAATAACGCGCGCAAAACCGCCGATCCGTCGGGGCCGATGAAATAGCCGGGATTGGTGGCTACAGCATTCTCGATGTTAAAGCCGTCGCTGCTGCCTCCCGCAAGAAGCGAGAGGATTCCCAGCAACGCGATAAAGATTTGCGGCAGCCGGGTATAGACAATCAGCGCATACAGGGTCCCGTATTTGATGTCGGCGCTCACGGCAAATTTGAGGGTCGCGAACAAAACGCCCGCCACGAGCGCATAGATGATCAGCGCGACAATCGGAATACAGTACGCAATAACTTTCGTGACCGTCGCCTGTTGCTGCATCACCTTCTGTTTCTGGTCGGCTGGCATACGGTCGATGCGGTCCGCCGTCTTCGGTTGCAACTGGATAGCATTGTCCACCACCTTGGGAAACCCGACCTTCTGATCGACGACATAAATAAAGGAAATAGACGTGATCACGATGATCAGATACGGCCCCCACCAACTGGCGTTCCTGCGCAAATCGGTGAAAGTTTTACTCGGCGCAATAAAAGTGTCGATAATGCGCTGCCCTTCGGAGAGCGGTTTAGGATCCTGAGCCAATTGTGCCGGTTGCATTGGTTGCGATGTTACTGAAGGGTTGGTCGCCATAGGTCCCCCGAATCAGGAAAAGATTGTAGTTCGCCTTCGCCCGAACGACAACAGATTTAAGGATGAAGCGCTAGGGCGCTGTTGCCATCTCCGGCGTAGCCGCGATCAGTTTGCGGGTGTAAGCGTGCTCCGGATGACGGGTGATCTGTTCCGTGGTTCCGGTCTCGACGATCTGGCCCCGATACATCACCGCGATGCGGGTTGATAAATAGCGAACCACCGGCATGGAGTGCGAAATAAACAAATAACTCAAGCCAAACTCGCGCTGCAGTTGTTGCAGGAGATTCACAATCTGCGCGCCCACGCTCACGTCGAGCGCAGAAACCGGTTCATCGGCGACGATAAACCTCGGGCGCAAAGCCAGCGCTCGGGCAATGCCGATGCGCTGCCGCTGTCCTCCTGAAAATTCGTGCGCATAGCGAGGCATGGCTGAACCATCCATCCCGACGGCCCCCAACAGCTCGCGAACCCGTTCGCGGCGGCCATCGCG
Source organism: Acidobacteriaceae bacterium (assembly GCA_003168235.1). Classification (GTDB taxonomy): domain Bacteria; phylum Acidobacteriota; class Terriglobia; order Terriglobales; family Acidobacteriaceae; genus Acidiflorens. The sequence goes on along the minus strand of PMSZ01000339.1, from coordinate 2,345 downwards.
GCTGAGGTTCTCACCCGTGATCTTCTGATGAAGAAGCAGCGGCTCGGCAATCAGGTCCTCGACCCGGTAGCGCGGATCGAGTGAGCCAAACGGATCCTGGAAGATGATCTGCATATCGCGCCGCAGAGCGCGCAAGTCCGATCCACTCGCCCGCAGCACGTCAACGCCGTTGAAAACGATGGAGCCTGAAGTCGGCTCAATCAACCGGAGAATCAGCCGCCCCAATGTGCTTTTACCCGAGCCCGATTCGCCCACCAGTCCCAGCGTCTCGCCCTCATGGATGACAAGCGACACACCATCCACGGCGCGAACATCGCTTGCACGATCGCGCGCACCGCCAAACGGAGACTCGGCCAGATGAAAGATCTTGGTCAGATTGCGAACTTCAACAAGAGGCACGAANNGACCACTAACCACTGTTTCTTACCCCGCAATCATCGGCACCGCCGCTAGCGCCGCGACCATGCCGATCGTCCGTGCGCGGCTGAAATGCTCGTGCAGAAAAATACGGGCCAGCAGGACGGTCACTGCAGGGTAGAGCGAACTGAGCACGACCGCCTCATCGAGCCGCCCGATCTGAGATGCGCGGATAAAGACGGCGCTACCGGTCACATCGAGAACTCCGGCCACCAGCGCCATTGCCAGCACTGGCCGCGGCACCGCCCGCAAAAATCCTCCGAATAAGACGATCGTTCCCGTAATCAGCAGCGACGCCGACCGCGACCACGCGGCGATCCACCACGCCGACGCGTCGCCCGCCTGGTGCACACAAAGGTAAAAGCCGGCGAAGCCGACACCGGCAAGCGCGGCTACGCCCAACCCTTCGGGCCGCTTCCCGGGCTGTCCGTTGCCACCCTCGGTACGCGAGATGAGCCAGACGCCGACACCGGCAAGCACAAATCCCAGCACCTGCCGAGTACCGGGAAATCCACCGACGAACGCCGTCACAATCGTAGGAATCGCCGCGCTCAGCACCGCCGACACCGGCGCGATCAGTCCCATATTTCCCCGCGACAAAGCGCGATAGAAAAAGACCAGTGCGACTCCTCCGAGCGCGCCAGCCAGCAGCGACCAGAGCACGCTGATAAATCCGGGAAGCGGAGCGCGAGTAGCCAGCGCGAAAATCGTGGCCACGACTAATCCGGAACCGTGCACAATCGCCGTGAACAAAAACGCGTTCGCCCGCCGCGCTCCCACTCCGCCAAGGAAATCGCTGGCGCCCCAGACCCCGACTGCGGTCAAGCTGTAAGCGGCCGGAATATATTGGGCAGCAACCGACATGGGAATTCGAGAGTAGCATGTGCCGGTAGAGCGCTACCCCCTACCGTTCTTCCACTCGCCCTCCGAAACCAATTACAATATTGAGTTACGGTTTACCGCTCCGGCCCTTGCTGGAGCTTGAAAGAAGGCCTCATGTTCTCCTCCAGTTTTGGCGCCCGCGCAACTTTCAGAGTCGACGGCAAAGTCGGCAGCAAAGAATACGAGATTTACCGGCTCGACGCGCTCGACAAGCAGGGCATTTCAACCAGGCACCTGCCGTTTTCGCTGCGCATTCTGCTGGAGAACCTGCTCCGCACCGAAGATGGGCGCAATGTGACCAAGGATGAAATTCGCGCCCTCGCAGCCTGGAACAAGAATTCGAAGCCGGAAAAAGAAATCGCCTTCACGCCCAGCCGCGTCCTGTTGCAGGATTTCACCGGCGTTCCGGCGGTGGTCGATCTGGCCGCCATGCGCGATGCCATGAAGCGGCTCGGCGGCGATCCCAGGCTGATCAATCCGCTGCAACCCGCCGAATTGGTCATCGACCACTCCGTGCAGGTCGACGAATTCGGATCTTCCAATGCCTTCGACATCAATGCGCTGCTCGAATTCCAGCGCAACAAAGAGCGCTACGCGTTTCTGCGCTGGGGACAAACCGGCTTCGGCAATCTCGCCATCGTGCCGCCTGACACTGGAATCGTCCACCAGGTCAATCTTGAATATCTTGCGCGCGTGGTTTTTGTTCACGAAGAAGGCGGCAAGCGCACCGCTTATCCCGACACCCTCGTCGGCACCGACTCGCACACCACCATGGTCAACGGACTCGGCGTGCTCGGCTGGGGCGTCGGCGGAATCGAAGCCGAAGCCGCCATGCTCGGACAGCCCGTGTCCATGCTGATTCCGCTCGTCGTAGGCGTGAAGCTCACCGGACGTCTGCGCGAAGGCGCGACCGCAACCGACCTTGTACTTACCATCACCGAGATGCTGCGCAAGCACGGAGTCGTTGGCAAGTTCGTCGAGTACTTTGGCCCCGGCCTGCGCGATTTACCGCTAGCCGACCGCGCCACCATCGCCAACATGGCGCC
>PMSZ01000273.1 GCA_003168235.1 Acidobacteriaceae bacterium | reverse complement strand
CGCTGACCACCTTGGGTTCTCCATGAGCAACAGCATAATCCCTCAGCTTCTCCAGACTCACGCCGCCCTTCTCAAACGCCGCTCCCTCACCGCTGTCAAAAGAGGCATAACGGTCCGTCCGTATTTTTTTATACTCCGAGTGCTGCAGGACGGCATCCGCCACCAGTAACGCTCTGGCAAACATATCGATGCCACCGATATGCGCATGGAAGAGGTCCGCCGGATCAGTGGAATTACGCCTGCGCTTGGCATCGAAATTGATCCCGCCGCCGCCAAAACCACCGCCGCCCCAACCTCCCCCGCCATAGCCGCCACCGAATCCGCGTCCGCCACTCAGGTTGCTAAACAGCATTCCCCATAGCAGGCCCGACCAGAATCCACCGCCTCCGCGCCCAGAACCCCCGCCCCTTATTGCCGACCAGACGATCAATATAACGATGACCACGACGATCAACCCGACCAAGGCGCCGAAACCTTGAGAGCCTCGCGGATTCCGCATCTGTCGCGGAGGAGGGTTCTGGACTCCTTCGAGCGTTACGCCCGCGTCCTGCGCAATCACAGACGCGATGCGCGACGTCATCAGCGACAGACCGGCAGCGTAGTCGCCTCTAGTGAGATAAGGCACCACCTCCCGGCGAAAGCCACCAACCTTGCCGTCGGGGAGAATCGCTTCCAGTCCGTATCCGGTGCTGGCTCCAAACTTGCGGTCCTGAGTCGCCAGCAGAATCAGAATTCCACGGTCGCTGCCTTTCTTCCCGATCCCCCATGCCTGATAGAGCGCGACCGCGTAGTCAAAGACGTCCTGCCCATCCAGCGACTTCACGGTTACAACGGAGATTTGCGCGTGCGCCTTCTCGTCCACCTGCCGACAGAGATCGTTGAGGCGCGTGACGGTCGCGGCATCGAGCACGCCGGCAAAATCATTGACGTAATTCGTGGGATGAAGCGAAGCAATGGGCTCGGCAGACGCACCTAGCGCCACCGCCAGCAGCAATCCTGCGATTCTGAGAATAAGTTTCACAGAGTAAAAAATTGTACAGGAGAGACAGCGAATTGGCGGGACTTAGCCTGGTTTCCCCGGCCGGGCTGGAGGCTTGTGCTCCAGCCCGGTTGTGGACGGATTCAAAGGCGAGCGGATTGAAGGCCGATGCCCTTTGCAGACCGATGACATCATCAACGTGTGCGTCCGACCTATTTCCGGATTGCGCTCAGCTTACGACCAACGTGAAAGTAAAGGTCTGCGTGATTGCGCCTGAAGTGCCTGTGACCGTTACCGAACTGGATCCAGTTTGGGCATCGGCACTGGCTTTGAAAGTCACTTTTTGTTTCTTGCCAGAACCCGGCGCGATGGTAGCGGTGACTCCGTTTGGCAGAGCAGACAGAGCTAAACTCACTGTGCCGTCGAAGGTACCGAAATCCGCGACCGCAATTGTGGCCTTGGCAGATTTACCCTGCTCCACGGAGACACTGCTCGGCCCGGAAAGGAAGAAGCCGCCAATACCGACCGCATCATCGATCGACTTGGCGAATTTTGCCGCCTNNGTTGTGCCACGCTGTCATCATGCTCTTGACTCGGCCCGGGGTATTTCCCCGGTCCCACAAGCCGGGAAAAACCGGAACGCTGCCGAAATTCCATTCCGCAGCACACGGGTCGTTGCCGGCGCCGCCCGCATACACCTGCAGGTGCACACCGTCCACCGTGCCGGGAAGCTCACTGTTGGTTTCCGAAACGACACTCATCCAATAAGAGCTGTTGTCATAAGCATCCGGCAACACATGATAGCCCAGGTTGCCGAGCATCACGCCGAACTGCACGGTCGTGGGCAGGTTGTAGCTGTTTTCATCGTCGAAATCAATCGCATCCAGCGCTGGAATGGCAGCTTTCAACGCTTGAAAGTCCTGATAAAGGATGCTGCCGGGACCGGTGCCCTGGGCTTCGACCAGGGCAGTGATATCTTCCCAATCTCCATAGTTCGAGGAGCCGATACTAAAAGTGACTCGCTGTACGCTCCCCTGCTTCAGGGTCGCCAAGTCTGCCGCGAAGTTAGGATAGGTCTCGTTGCCGACGTAGACGCCACCCGAGGTCAAGGGAAACTCGCCGTTAAAATTTAAGTCGCCGACGCTGCTGACCTCAACGCTCCACACAATCGCCTCGGTGAAGCCGGACTTTTCTATTTCAGGAATACTGACTGACGGACTCTTGTAATACGGTCCCCCGCCAAAAATTCCCGAATATCCGGTCTGGGCAAATGCCGCCTGGGCGGAGAATCCTAACCCCGCAAGCAAAAGAAGGAGAATGGTTGCGCAATAAGTAACCGCCGAGGGTTGGCAAAAGTGTGCTGACTGGATATTTCTTGCCCGCTTCATGTTTTGTTCTCCGAATGGTGGCGCGGAAAGATTTCTGTCTTCCAAGGACGCGCAAAAGTACACGAAACTCGCGTTTGCTTGGGCAACGGGAGCCGCAACAACAGAGGGACATTTTAACTCACGAACTTGAGAATCATCCGCCAATTAAGCAATTGAACTGATATTTCTTGACTGCCGACGAGCACGACTCCGAACCTGAGCGGCAGGTGATCCATTGGAGTGGCAACAGACGACACTTAGCTGCACATTAATACATCAGAAATGCACATCAAGCCCGCTGCCGTTCCGAATCCAGTCGTTCAGATGCCAATCTTGGCAGTTTTTGACGCGACGGCAGAGAAAGCCGCTACGCCACGGCAAGATAGATGTAACGCAGAATAAAGAGCGCAGTGAGGATCCAGACGAGAGCGGTGATCTCACGAAATTTACCAGCGCCGATTTTTACAACCGTGTAGGAGATCAACCCGAGGCTAAGCCCAGTGGCGATGCTGAAGGTCAATGGCGTGGCCAGCATGGTGATGAAGGCGGGGACCGCCTCGCTGAATTCGCTCCAATCGATTTGCGAGATCGATTGCGTCATAAGCGCACCGACCAGAACCAGTGCCGGTGCCGTGGCATACGCCGGAATCGCGGTGGCCAGAGGCGAGCAGAAAGTAGCGATCAAGAATAGCCCGGCGACCGCAACATTGCTCAGGCCGGTACGTGCTCCCGCGGCAACTCCGGCAACGCTCTCGATGTAGCTGGTCACCGTGGACGTGCCCGTCAAAGAACCGAACAGAGTACCCACTCCGTCCGCAACCAGGACTCTGCCCACGCGCGGAATCTTGCCGTTCTTGATGAATCCGCCTTGCTCGCACACACCCACCAGCGTGCCCACATTGTCGAACAGATCGACAAACAGAAATGCAAACAGAATTTCGAGGAAGCCGAGATGGATGGCTCCGCGAAAATCGAGCTTCAAGAAAGTAGACGACGGATGAGGAAGAGACAAGATTGCAGCGGGCCAATGCGAAATGCCGCGCAAAATTCCCAACAGCGTGGTGCCAAAGACGCCGATTAAAATTCCGCCTTTGACCTTGCGCGCCATGAGGACGATCGTCAAGGCGATCCCGAAGCACGCCGTCTGCACTTCTTTATCAGAGAAGCTGCCCAGACCGACGAACGTTGCAGGATTCGCGACCACCAGCTTGGCGTTGCGAAGGCCCACAAAGGCGATAAACATCCCGATGCCCGTCGCGGTGGAGTGCTTCAGACAATCGGGGATGTCATTGACAATTCGTTCGCGCACGCGCGTCACGGTCAACAGCAGAAAAAGGACGCCCGAAAAAAACACCACTGCCAGCGCCGTCTGCCACGGAACATGCATGTTCAGGCAGACCGCATAAGTGAAGTAGGCGTTGAGCGACATCCCGGGCGCAAGCGCGATGGGATAGTTGGCATAAAGCCCCATCACCAGCGTCGCCGCGGCGGCCGAGATACAAGTTGCAAATACGACGCCTTCGGGTGGCATTCCTGCTTGCGCGAGAATCTGTGGATTCACCACGATGATGTAGGCCATGGTCACAAACGTGGTTAGGCCGCCAAGCATCTCCTGCTTGACCGAGGTTCCATTCTCCGCGAGTTTGAAATAACGGTCGATCAAATCGTCTTACTCGAAAGATCCTCAGTTCTCAGAATCGTGCTCCGCACTCTGGCGACTATGTCTTTGCTGAAAACTGGGAACTAAAACCTTCAGTAAACAGTCCTGCCGGGACTGTCTTCCCACGCCCGAAATGCCGCGAGCGCTTCCTCGCGCATCGTCTGAACCATAGGAATCTTGCGCTGCGCAAGCGGCTGACGGATTTCCGCATAGATCGCGGAATCGTCAAAGCCAGCTTTGGCTGCATCCTCGGCAAGACCGCCGTAGTAAATTTTGTCAATCCGGGCCCAGTAGATGGCGCTCAGACACATCGGGCACGGTTCGCAGGAAGTGTAAAGCTCGCAGCCCTTGAGTTCGAAACAGAGCAGCTTCTGGCAAGCCTCACGAATTGCCAGCATTTCAGCATGCGCTGTCGGATCATTCGTCGCCGTGACCCGGTTCACACCTTCGGAGACAACTTTGCCGTCCTTGACGACAACGCAGCCGAAGGGCCCGCCTCGTCCGGAGCGGACGTTATCAACCGCGAGTTGAATGGCGCGGGCCATGAAAGTACTGGCCATACTTACATCTACCTTTCTCCGGGATTCTCTTGCCGGCAGGCCAGGAGCAAGACGCGGGCAACGCAAACTGCCTTGCCCGAAGCTTCTTGCATCCAGTCCAGCTGTCAAACGCTATGCGCGGCGTTTGCCCTTTGGATTGGATCGTGGAGGGCGCTATTTTTTCAGACAATTAATCTCACATTGGTGAGCTATCAATGGCATCGAAGATCTCGGATACTTTCTCTTCATGAAAGTCAGGATCGCTTTGTAGCAGCCGGGCGCATCGATTCCAACGAAGAATGGCATCGTCGTTGTCTGGAGGGTGAATCATTTCGGCTTCGGCAAAGGACTGCATCGCCTCTGCAAAAAGGGGAGTAAGCGTGTGTGCGGGGCGGCCGATTCGCATTTGGGCCTTGGCTCGTCGTTCGTGCAGCAGGCCTGTGTAGTAAAGGCGCTCGTAGGGCTCAGCGAGACTATGGAAAAGTTCCCCTGCGTCTCGGTGACGATCCGAGGCATCTCCACAAAACTGGTCGGTGATTGCCAGGCCCAGCAGGCGAAGGGCAAGTTGGTGTTCGGGCTCAACCGCCAGGATGTCGCGGCAAATCGATTCTGCTTCTTCCGGTTCATTCAGCGAGCGGTAGAGCTCGGCTTTTGAGATCGCTTCTGGAATACCGGCTTTCGATATGGTCTTTAGTGTGAACTCCATAATGTGAACTCCAAGGGAGATCCTTTGCCTTCAGTCCGATTCCTGTTTCGCGGCTAGACTTGTTCCGCCCCTCGAATCTTTCTGACCAGCATAAGCAAGGGATCATAAAATTCGTCGACCACGCGCTCCTTTAACGGAATGATCGCGTTGTCCGTGATGTGGATCTCCTCGGGGCACACCTCAGTGCAGCACTTGGTGATATTGCAGAGGCCGATGCCAAGCTCATCCTTAAGCATGCGTGTGCGAGATATTGCGTCGAGCGGATGCATTTCGAGTCCCGCAACGCGAACGAAAAACCGCGGGCCTCCGAACTGCTCCATTTTCTCGTGCTCACGCAGAACGTGACACACATCCTGGCAGAGGAAGCACTCGATACACTTACGAAACTCCTGCCCGCGGTCCACATCCTCTTGATACATTTTCCATTTGACGCCGGGGCGAGGCGTAAACGGTGGGATTTTCTTATTGACGCGATAATTCCAGGAGACATCGGTGACCAGATCTTTGATCACCGGAAATGATTTCATCGGCTGAACGGTGATGGGCTTGTCGAGCGGCAGCGCGTCCATGCGTGTTTTGCAGGTAAGTCTCGGACGACCATTGACCTCCGCCGAACAGGAGCCGCATTTGCCCGCTTTGCAATTCCAGCGCACCGCCAAATCGGGCGCCTGATGCGCCTGGATATGATGGAGCGCGTCGAGTACGACCATTCCCGGAGCAATCGGGACGCGGTAGGTGGTGGCCTGTCCGCCCTCGCGGTTTCCGCGGAACACCTCAAAGGTTGCTTCTGCCATTGCGCCCCTCGCTAACTCTCTTCTTTTTTGTCCTCATCCCGATTGCTCATCCGCAACCAGTTGCTTCAACTCGCCGGGCATTTCCGCCACCGCCGTCTGGCGCAGCCTCATTGCACTTCCATCACGGTCGATCACATTATTTTTCGTTCCCCACGTTGCGTCGAGGTCAGGATAATCGATGCGGCTGTGCGCTCCACGGCTCTCTTC
>PMSZ01000047.1 GCA_003168235.1 Acidobacteriaceae bacterium | reverse complement strand
GTACCGTCGTACTTCCCGGCTGCTTCCCGGCGTTCTTCATGGATGGGCAGGCGTTTGCCATTCGGCGTTAGACTATCGTGCGGCAACCACAGTTGTGGAGCATCAGGAAACATGTGCGAAGCGAACTCGGAGGTTGGTCCGTTCAGACCATGGCAGGTAGCGCACTGTTGACGGTAAATATGCGCTCCTGCCTCCAAATTAGTCGCATTGCCCTCCATGGGAGGGGTATTCGGCATCTCCCGGTCGATGCGCGCATGGAGCGGGTTGCGAACAATCTCCCTCTCGAAAGGAAATGGAGGATCGGCCACTGCGACGGGCAATCGAATGCTACGAATGTAGATGGAGCCAATGATCGGAAGTATGAACAATCCGAGGAGTAGACCCAATGAAAAATGCCTCACTTGATATCCCTTTCTTTCGAGCGGCGTGTCAGCAATAAGACCAATTCACGTCATGCAAAACTTAGGCGGGTGATGAGTGGAAATTCATTCCAGTTACAACCCCAGAATAGTAATGGTATTTCGAAAAGGTAAGGTGTTTGTCGCCAGACGAGAATTCCGCGGCGCGAGATGGCCACCCTCGAGCATCCCGCCATATTTCTTTGAATGACAGACCGACCGTATTCGAGTGCGAGGCCTATTTTTCCACGGCCTTCTCCGGCCCTGCTCGCGCCGTCTTCATGGCGGTTGGCGACAATTATCTTGCATTGCCAACTGGATGATCCTACCTTTGCCAGCAAGACAGATCGTCGCTTCGTCATGCTCTCGTGAATGGGAAATCGAGAACGACGAGCGTTTTGCGAATGCCTAGAAGGAGGGACCATGCATTACAAATCTATGCCGGCCTTGGCGGTTGCATCAATGCTCTTCTCGTTCGCCATCGCTCATGCTGCGACTGTCGGCAAGGATGCCCCAGACTTCATTGGAACTGACTCGCTTGGTCAAACCCGCAAGCTGTCCGACTATCGGGGAGAATTTGTCGTTCTCGAATGGACGAATAACGGCTGTCCCTTTACCCGGAAACATTACAACAGCGGTGACATGCAGTCTCTTCAGAAGGAGTGGACGGCGAAGGGCGTAGTCTGGCTGACGGTGTTGTCTTCTGGCCCAGGCCAGCAAGGCTACATGACACCATCCGACGAAAACGCATACATCGCAAAAGTGCACGCGAACCCGACCGCGGCAATTCTGGACTCAAACGGAACAATTGGTCGATTGTACGGAGCGAAAACGACCCCGCACATGTTCGTCATCGATCCATCGGGCAAGCTCATCTACGAAGGCGCACTCGACGACCGCGCAACTCTCGACCCCGACGACATCAAATCCTCGAACAACTACGTGACAAATGCATTGGCGGAATCGATGGCGGGGAGACCCGTGACGATCGCCTCCACTCGACCCTACGGTTGCGGTGTCAAGTACTCCAACTCATCCGAATGACAAGAGCGCCGGTCGGTCATAGACGGAGACTCTTGGAATTGGCGATCCAAACCGGTACTTATTAAAGCGGGGTTGCCTGCCCGAGTTATGACCTGATTGCACCTGAGCGCTCCCGTTCCGAAGGAGCTGCGGCATCGACTGCAAACGTCTCGTGCCTCAGAACTCCGGTGTCGCGCCAAAAACCCAGCACTGCTCGTCACGGAGCCCGTAATGTGACAGGGGAAAAGGGACTTAGATGGTTAATCCTCAAAGCCTCCATCGCAAGCAAATGGCGTGGAACACTTCGATTGGTCCTTCATTTTTCCGCGCCGCTATTGGAAAAGCCACCCCCTTTCATTGAAAAAGGAGAAAAAGCGTTGATTGATCGGCGAAGTTTTATGGCAGGTTCACTTGCTTTGGCTGGAAGCGGGATAATTTTCCGATATTCTGGCGCACAGACGGCTCCAAACGGCGGAGCTCAAGGGGTGCCCGACATCCAACTTCCCTCTGATGGGGATCTGAGCAATACACATTTTCCGGACGGCTTCTTTTGGGGAACTGCGACGGCGTCCTATCAAGTGGAAGGCGCATGGAAAGAAGACGGCAAGGGTGAATCCATTTGGGACCGCTATTCGCATTCGACCGGCAAAGTGAAGGGCGGAGACACTGGAGATGTGGCCTGCGACTGGCATCACAGATACCGCGAAGACATCGCCTTGATGAAACGGTTGAACCAGAAGAGCTGCCGGTTCTCGATTGCGAGGCCCCGCATTCTGCCCACCGGTTCAGCCACGGTGAACCAGCGAGGGCTCGATCACTATAACCGGTTCGTTGATGCTCTCCTTGAAGTTGGGATCCGTCCCTCGTGCACACTGTATCACTGGGATCTGCCGCAGGCGATTGAGGACCAAGGCGGATGGGCGACTCGAGAAATCGTATCAGTCTTCGCGGATTACGCGGGTATCGCTGCAAAGACTCTCGGGGATCGCGTGACCACCTGGGCAGTTTTCAATGAGCCATGGGTTTTTACATTCCTGGGTTACTTCCTTGGAATCGATGCGCCCGGGAGAAGTGGCGATGATGTGTTTCTCCGCGCCGCTCATAATGTGAACCTTGCTCAGGGCGAAGCCTTTCGCGCAATCAAGGCCGCTTCGACGAAAGCAGAGGTGGGCGGTGCTTATAGCATGTATCCGGGCACGCCTAAGAGCGACAGTGAAGCTGACCGAGCCGCTACCACGCGCTTCCACGCCCTGATCAATCTCTATTTCTTGAACACTGCGATCCAGGGTGAATACCCCAAGGCTTTCGTAGGCGAGCCCCCTTACGAACTAATGGGATTTCGACCCGGCGATGACAAAATTATGCAGGTTCCGCTCGACTGGATCGGCATTAACTACTATTCGCGTCGCATTGTCTTTTCCGATTCCGGGCAAGGATTCTCGCAGAAGTATGCACATTTCGGCATGGCATCGGGCTCCGATGGACCAACCACTTACAGCGGCTGGGAGGTGTGGCCACGCGGCTTGTAAGACATAGTTACGGAGATAGCGCGGGAGTACACACAACCCATCGAGATCACGGAAAACGGCTGTTCCTGCTCCGATGGTCCAGAGCCCGACGGCACTGTTCCAGACTCGCGCCGAACCGCTTACTACAAAAGCCACCTCGCCGAACTGGCTCGTGCCATCCGCGATGGGGCGCGAGTGCGAGGCTATCATGCATGGAGTCTCCTCGATAACTTCGAGTGGGGGGCTGCCTTCAGTGAGCGATTCGGCATGGTCTGGGTTGACTTCCGAGACCAACGTCGCACCATCAAGGATTCCGGCCGCTAGTGTAGTGTCTCATGCAGATCGTCTTTTATTGAGCGTGGTCTGAGCGCGGGTGACCTTTTCGAGGATGTCGTTTGCCTTTGCGGTCCAGATGAAGGGCTTTGGGTTCTTGTTGTGATGGTCGATGTAGTTTCCGATCGCAGTGATGAGTTGCTCCAGGTCTTGGAAGATGCCGCGCCGGATCTGGTTGCTGGTCAGGTCGCGGAAGAATCGCTCGATCATGTTGAGCCATGAAGCAGAGGTCGGTGTGAAGCGGACGTGGAATCGCTCGTGCTTTTCTAGCCAGCGTTGCACCCTCTCATGTTTGTGCGTGGCATAGTTGTCGCAGATCAGGTAGA
>PMSZ01000271.1 GCA_003168235.1 Acidobacteriaceae bacterium | reverse complement strand
CGTCCTCGGCGTTGATCCGGCACTCGATGGCATGTCCGCGGAACTGAACCGGGGTTGAGAAAATGTCCGAAAGCCGTTCGCCGGCGGCGACGAGGATTTGCGCTTTGACGATGTCGATGCCGGTAATCGATTCGGTCACCGGATGCTCCACTTGCACGCGGGCGTTGACCTCAATGAAGTACAGATTGCCGCGCTCGTCCATCAGGAATTCCACGGTGCCCGCGTTGGTGTAGCCGATCTTCTGCATGGCTACTTTCAGGCTTGCCGATACGCTTTGACGCAGTTCGGGGTTGACGGCCAGGGAAGGCGCTTCCTCCAGCAGTTTCTGATGACGGCGCTGGATGGAGCATTCGCGCTCTCCCAGTATCTCGACGTTGCCGTGGTGGTCGGCCAGTACCTGGAACTCGATATGCCGCGGCGCTTCCACCAGCTTTTCCATGTACACGTCGGAAGAAGAGAAAGCGGCAGCCGCTTCAGCCTGCGCCTGCGCCAGCAAGTGCGGAAGCTCGATGGCCTCCCGCACTATGCGCATGCCCCGGCCGCCGCCGCCCGCGGAGGCCTTCAGCATCACGGGGTAGCCGATCTGTTCGCCAAACTCCTGCGCTTCTTCAAGCGACTTGATGACGCCGGGCGAACCGGGAAGAATGGGAACGCCGGACTCCATCATTTCGGTACGGGCGCGCTGCTTCAAACCCATGGCCCGCATCACCTCCGGCTTAGGGCCGATGAAGGTCAAGCCGGAGGTCTCGCACACTTCCGCGAAATCGGCGTTCTCGCTCAAGAAGCCATAGCCGGGATGAATGGCGTCCACGTTGGTGATTTCCGCCGCGCTGATCACCGCCGGAATGTTCAGATAGCTCAGCGCCAGTTGTGGCGGTCCGATGCAGATGGCTTCGTCCGCGAAACGCACCGGCAAGGAATGACGGTCCGCCTCGCTGTAAATAGCAACCGTGCGGATGCCCAGTTCCTTGCACGCGCAAATGACGCGCAGGGCAATCTCGCCGCGATTCGCTATCAGGATCTTCTTAAACATTTCTGGTCGTGTGGGGACAGCCGAGGGGGCATTTTGTAATTGGGTAATTGAGTAATTGGATAATTGAAAAAGCCTCCGGGGTTTTAAATTACAAAATTACCCGATTACCAAATTACAAAATCCCCTCCTGTTTCAAATAAAATTCCGCCAGTTCCATGTCCGCCGGCGTGGTGATCTTGATATTCCTCGGCGATCCCATCACCACCACCACGGGCAATCCGGCGCGTTCTACCAGCGAGGCCTCGTCCGTGCCGAGAAAACCATCGGCCGTCGCGTCATCGAATGCCTTCTTCAGAATGTCGTAGCGAAATCCCTGGGGCGTTTGCGCCATCACCAGACTCGCACGCGGAATCGTGGCCTTGATGAGCGCTCCATCCGCTATGCGCTCCACTTGCTTCACCGTGTCCACCGCAGGCCAGCCGGCAATGGCCGATCCATGCCGTTGCGCGGCCTCAATCACATTCGTAATGATTTCCTGCGTGACAAATGGACGCACCGCATCATGCACCAGAATGATGTCGTCGGGCTCAGCCGAGGCGTGCGCAAGCGCGTTTGCCACCGAGTTCTGGCGATGCTCGCCGCCCTCGACCAGCTGCAGGCGCTTCTTCAGAATTTCCGGGTAGGGTTTCTCGAAATGCGTCCGAAAGTCGGCCATCTCGTCTTTGCGCAGCGCGACAATAATTTCGTGGACGGCCGGGGCAGCCGCAAACTTACGCAGTGTGTGAATCAGAATGGGCACGCCGTCCAGTTGCCGGAATTGCTTGCTGGGCGCCTTCTTCTTGGACTTTGCAGCCGCTGGCGGCGCCATGCGCGTGCCTAATCCAGCCGCCGGAATGATGACAACAACCTTCATGGGGGCGACTAGTATAGTACAGGTTTTTTAAGAGTTCAGAGACCGGGCGGATAGAGCGTAGAACACTGAACCAAAAGAAACGGCTTCGTCATGCCGAACGTTCTCGTTGATCGTCAAGGACAGCGACCTGGGATGGCTTCTTCGCAGACGGCGGAGGGACGGAGGGCAAAAAAAACGGGCGGAAGTGACGGTGCATGCAGGAATGGCACCTCACAACTCGGAAGAGGAAGAGGCGAGCAACTTCATCCCCCAAAGTCTTCGGTTGGGACGCGTATATCTCTTCTCGGCCGCAATAAGGGCAGTTATGCAATCCAACTCTGCGCATGACGACAAAATCCTCACAAGGAGACGCTTACAAGCATCAAGCATTTGACGCCAACTCACGGAGTCGCGTCTGTTCAAAATTGCACACTTTGTTTTGGGGGGAGATTGTACGGCGCGCCACTAGACGCTAGAGGAGATGAAAAAAGGGCGAAGCCGAATGTCGCCGGCTCCGCCCGATTGCAACTCAGTCGCTTATTTTGCAGTGGACGCTGCTACGGCAGAGTCGCCAGCGATCCCTGCTGCTGAATTGGGCCTAGGAAAATACTGTAATCATCTTCGTTCAGCCAGAACAGTTGCGTGCCGCTCGCCTGATAGATGACCACATCGAAATCGACGGGGTCTTGGGCAACCGTCAAAATGAGCGGGTTCTCAGTTTCATTTTCAGTCATTAGAGTGTAGCGGCCCGTGGTCGATTCGTTCGAATCTGCCAAGGGAGTGCCAGTTAACGTGGCAGTGCTCTCAGTGGGTCCATCCCCGAACACATATCCATCCGGTGCGCTGAGAAGGCCCGAACCGCTGAACGCTCCGGCAGTCATCGTCCCTTGGCCGGCCACATCGAACTCGCAGAAGTCACACCAGTACTCCTGCGCGCCAAAGGCATAATTGCCTGTGAAGTCGGCAGCTGTGGTGTCGGTTTGGGGAACCAGGATTCCAGCACCGGGGATGCCATCATCGAGATCGACAAGGAGAGCGCCGCCGCCACCGGTTGAATTGTTGGGATCACTGAGATTCAGCGATGGATCGGTCATATAGACGCCCAGATTCGCGATGTCGAAATCCTCGTCTTCGGACGAAATCTGAAGATTTCCGTATCCGTTGTAGGTGGATTCATTGACCGCGTTTGAGATGGAGTAGGTTCCCGAAATTCCAACGCCGCCTTGCACGAACCCCTGTTCATCTTCATCCGCGATACCCGACTGATAAACACCACCGGCTGGCGAGGTAATCTGCCCAGCCGCAGCGTACAGGTTTCCGTGTGAGTTGGACTGCAGAGCGAAGATGGAGCTTGTGACCGACCCGTTGCTGTAGGTCGTGGAGCCTTGTCCGAACGCAGAGCCGAGGCCCGCATCGGTAGTATCCACGTCGATAAGCCGGGCCACTTCCGCACCCACGACGTAGTAAACGATCGAGGTCGGCACACCTTCTCCGAGCCCGGTGATGTATCCGCGCCCATAAGAGTCGGGCGCTGAGATGGCGACGCCGTCTGGAAACAGATTACCAGTCGAGATTCCGTTATCGCCATCGTTCTCGTCATACACGCCGCTGAAAGTCGACCCATTGCTTCCGGTAGTAAATACTCCACCAAATGCGACCGGTTCATAGTCGGGATCCATCCCGTTCATCGCGAAGGCGTAACTGCCGTTAAGCTGGTTCGGCAGAGTCTGCAGATCGAGGCTTCCGCTCGAAGTTGCTGTGCCATCGTACTGAACGATCAGGGCGTGTTTCTGGTTCACAAACTGGACGCCGAAGGTTTCAACACCATTGACGCCAACGTTTGGATTGTTCGTGGTAAGGGTAAGCGTGCCCTGGCCGTTCGTGAGCACAAGAGCGGCGCTCGCGGCCTGGATCGTGTCAGGGGTTGGAGTAGCGCCCGCATCGCCCGGCGAAGTGTTCCCCGCACCGTCGTTGAAGTCCTGCTCGCCGCCGACAACGTTGCCCTGGTTATCGATCGCCACCGAACCGGCAATCGCGTAGTAATAAGGGCCGTTACCTTGCGGATTGCTCATTTCCAACCCGCTGACTGAGTACGCATAGACCGGGGTCGGATTTGCACTGGACCCGCAACCGGCCAAAAAGGCCATAGCCAGGCAAACGAAAGCAAGAATGCCAATTTGTGCTTTGTGGTTCACAGTCCACCTCCGGCGGTCTTGCGGCTCAAACGCTCGCGCGCTTCGGGGGACAACACAACCCCGCGTTGATTGCGGATGGCATAGCTTTCGCCATTGACCCTCACGATGCGGGTCAGGAAGACTGGCTTGTTCTTGAGCGACTTCAGCACGCCGATTACTTGGACCTGCTGACCAGCGACGACCGAGACGGCCCCCTTACCATGCAGACCGAAGCTTCCTAAACTTGCGTCGATTGATCCCGTGCCAGTTGATAAGAGCAGGTGGGAGCCCATCAGCATCCCCCGGTTGGGCTTGGCAAGAACACTTGAAACTGTTGCATTGAAGGTGACTTCTTTACTTATGTCGTAACTGAGTGGTCCTGCCGGTTTGCTGACCGTTTCCGCCCGTAGCGGCGACAGGATCAAAGCAAAATAGACCAGGGCGCACATGGGCAGCCCTGCGATTAATCGTTTCATGCAAAGATCTCCTAACTTGAGGTGCGAGAGTCCTCCGAATGGAGATGACCCGTAGTGCAGGTTATTCGGGGCGGTGCCCTTAACCAACACGAATCAGCAGCAGAAGGTTACGGTGGTGTTACCGAAGACCAAAGAAATTGCAAGGTCTGAGAATTGCAGGACCCGAGAATTGCAGAAAGCGAATTGCCGGTAGTGAAATGCGGGGAAGTGAATTTGAATTGCAGTAAGTAAGTCCGCTTAATCTGCGGCTCGTTCGCCAACCGCAGAAATTGTTTTCTTCGCCGGATCTGAAACCGGCGCAGTGGTCCCGCTTACCGGCCCAGCGGAGACTGGCGCCGGCGATGCTCCCTTGGAATCGTGCCGGCCGCCGGCGCGTTCATCCCACTTGCCGAAGATCATCTTGCCCGCCGTCGTTTGCAACACCGAGGTCACAGAGATGTCGATGGTCTTGCCGATCATCTTCCGCGCGTTATCAATCACTACCATCGTGCCGTCATCGAGATAGGCGACGCCCTGGTTATATTCTTTTCCCTCTTTCAAAATGAAGACCCGCATGATTTCGCCCGGCAGAACAATAGGCTTGAGCGAGTTCGCCAGTTCGTTGATGTTGAGCACGGCCACGCCCTGCAACTGGGCGACTTTATTGAGATTGAAATCGTTGGTAAGAATCTTGCCCTCATACAGCTTGGCCAGTTCGATGAGCTTTAAATCGACTTCGCGAACGCTGGGGAAGTCGTCTTCGACGATCTGGATCTGCACCGAAGCCGTCTTCTGCAAACGCTGCAGAATGTCGAGCCCACGGCGTCCGCGATTGCGTTTGAGCGAGTCGGCTGAATCGGCCACCAGTTGCAATTCCCTCAGAACGAATTGAGGAATCACAATCAGCCCGTCGAGAAAACCGGTCTCGGCGATGTCGGCGATGCGGCCGTCGATGATGACGCTGGTATCGAGGATCTTGTAACTCTTCTTGCCCGTCCTCTCGCCGCCAAAGACGCCGCCGAGCGCCGCCAGATTCAGCAGATCTCCCTTATTCGCGCCCACCGCCAATCCCACGTAGGCCATGATCACCATGACCATGATCTGCAGAAAACTTTGGGTCGGGCTCGCCGGAATGCTGTTGCGAATGACCAGCGCGAAAAGATAAGCGCCAAATATGCCGAGTACGCTGCCGATAGCGGCCCCAATCAGGCGCTTCAAACTCACTGCGCGCAGCCGCCACTCGAACACAATGATCGCCGAACCGATCAGCAGACCGGCCGCTGCAGCAAAGTTTGCAGGCAGGTTAAACGGACGAATGAGAAAGCAGATAACGCCGACAATAAAGACCAGCAGAATGCGTATGAGAA
Organism: Acidobacteriaceae bacterium; assembly: GCA_003168235.1. Classification (GTDB taxonomy): domain Bacteria; phylum Acidobacteriota; class Terriglobia; order Terriglobales; family Acidobacteriaceae; genus Acidiflorens. The sequence goes on along the minus strand of PMSZ01000271.1, from coordinate 946 downwards.
CGACGTCCACAAGCAATACCTCTCTCGGGGAAGGCGCCGCGTAAAGCGATTCCCGCCCCTGCTGGTCGTGAGGGCAAAATAGTATAAAGCCCCGTGCCAGCGTCTATTTCGCGGAACGGTATGAGATAAAGGTGCTCCGCGCCCGGTCGTAACCGAGTTACAGCATTAAGTAACGGGAGCAGTATATACCGGGTTGGGAGCCGGAGCCAGCCTTTCGCGTAGCCTTTGGCCGTTGGCCCTCGGCACTATTCCTGATGGCCTTCAGGCAGCCTTGCATCCCCTTTACATTCCGTCGTAGTTCGGCCCTCCGCCGCCTTCGGGTGGCACCCAGGTGATGATCTGGTAGGGGTCCTGAATGTCGCAGGTCTTGCAGTGCACGCAGTTAGCCGGATTCAGGCTGATCCGCTTGCCATGGGGCGCAGTCGAGTCCTCCACCATCTCATAAACGTTCGCCGGGCAGAAATTCTGGCATGGACTCGCAAACTCTTTCACACAGCGCTCGTTGCAGATATTTGTGTCTTCAATCAGCAAATGCGCCGGCTGATCTTCTTCATGCTTGGTGCCGGAGTGATAGAGGTCGGTAAGTTTGTCGAACGTGAGCTTGCCATCGCCTTTCGCCGGACCGAGCAGGTGCGCTTCCGCGCCTCCGTCAGCGGGCAGCTTCGCCACCGGCTCCAGGTTTTCGTAACCCGGATGCGATGGCAGCCGGTCGCGCAGTCCGCCCGGAAAAATATCCTGCAGCACGGTGTTGAACATGCCCGCGACCATCCCCTTTTCGAATCCTTGATGGAAGTTGCGCACCGGCCACAGTTCATCGTGAATCCAACTGGTTTCGACGCGGCGCTGCAACTTGCCCAGCGTCGCGGCCGACGCGTCCGATTTCACCAGCGCTTCGAACGCGGTCTCAGCCGCCAGCATTCCGCTCTTGATGGCCAGATGAATTCCC
>PMSZ01000561.1 GCA_003168235.1 Acidobacteriaceae bacterium | reverse complement strand
ACCGCTGCGCCACCCAAAATCCGAGCGGAAGGTCGCCGCGCGCCCAAATTCGAGGCCAAGAGGTGGCTGAGATTACTCTTCGACCGTCTTAATGTCCAGACTCCTCCACAGATACCAGCAGGCGATCGAGCGATGCGGAGCCCAGGGTTTGGCGATCTTCTGCATTACGTCGGGCTTCGGCCATTTGCGTTTTTTGTAATGCTTTTTGATGGCGGCCTGCACGCCGTAATCGCCGGTGGGCAGAATGTTGGGATGGCGCAGGGTGAACATGAGGAACATGTGTGCGGTCCAGACGCCGACGCCTTTGACCTGGGTGAGATGGGCGATGACTTCTTCTTCCGTCATTTTAGTCATACGCTCGAACTCCAGCATTCCGGCAGCGGTCTTCTCGGCAAGATCGCGGAGATAGGCCGTTTTCTGGCGCGAGAGGCCAACGCCACGCATTTCGGCATCCGTGAGTTTGAGAATGCCTTGCGGCGTCAGCGGGTCGCCGGCGCATTGGGTGAAGCGGTCAAAGATAGTGGCGGCAGCTTTGCCGTTCAATTGTTGATACAAGATCGACTCGGCCAGCGAGTGAAACGTGGGCTCACCAAACTGCATGCGGCAGGGTCCGACGCGCTGGATGATTGCGGCGAGAGTGGGATCGGACTTCTTGAGGTGATTGATTGCTTTCTGGTGACGATTCGCTTTGGCCAAATTCTCCCTCCCCGCATAGATCGCCTTACATAGATTGACCTATAAGGATCGGCGGAAGTTTAGCATAGGGGCGAAACTAAAGCGAATGTATAGAGCGCAGGGTCAGGACGGGAAGTGGAAGTGTACATCCTGACGCGAGGCGACGGGGGTTCCGTCGAGCGTAGCCGGCCGATAGTGCCAGCGACGAAGAGTCGCTTCGACCTTTTCGTCGATGCCGTGTCCGATGGTTTGCAAAAGCTTGGTTTCGACCACATTGCCCTCGGCGTCGATGGTCACTTCGATGACGACATCGCCGACCACATCGCGAGGAAGCGCGGAGCGGTCGATCGGTGGATCGGGGTACACGACCGAATACGCGATGTGGACTTCGTGGCCGGAGATCGGGCCGTCAATCATGGTTCCGAGCGGAGATCCGGCTTTGGAGTTCTGATTGCCGGCTTCGGCGTCGGCGATGATCGGTTGCGGCGCTGGTTTTGGCGGTTGAGATTTCTGGTGGGGATGCGGGCGCGGCTGCGGCTTAATTACTTGTGATGGAAATAGCAGCTTAGCGGCATCGGGCGGCGCGTCCTCCGCGCTCGGCGGAACATAAATCAACTGGTAAGTGTGAGCGCTGTCTCCAAAGGCGAGCCATTCGGAGCTGGCGTCATAGATCCTGGGATTATGAAAGACGATTACGGCGAGCAATGCCAGATGTGCGGCTACCGAGGCTCCGACGATGCGATAGCGCCGGATGCGCGAGATCGGCTGAAGATTCTCGGGCTCTAATCCAGTAAACACGGCACTTACTAGATTACTCGATGGCCGCAAAAAAGGAGAGTGGATTTTTTGGGCACACGTTACCGCCGCTCTCGCATTGACTCAGAGCAATTCGAATTAGGAGCCGGCTTGTTGCGCAGCTAAGTCGCCGATCACAGGGAGTTTGAACCTCTGTCCCTGGTAAGCCTTAACCATCAGAATGATCCAGATCACGAACAACGCCAGGCGGAGGAAGGTCCAGACCAATGGAACGGGTACAAACGACAGGCCTATATCGAGTATGACCCATGCGACGAAAAAGAAGAGCGATTGAAAAGCATGGAAGCGGACAAAGGATTTCTTATTGAAGGGCTCCACGACGAGGAACACAATCGCCGGGATGATGGTCACATAGGCCAGCGCGCCGGCCACATTATCGGTGAGACCAGCACCTGCGGGCGCGACGATGGGCGCTACGGTGTTTGGGGGCGTTCCCGCAGCACACTTGGGACACGCCGCACCATCGGCGATCTGGGTTCCACAGTTTGGACAAAAGGCCACAAAGCCTCCTTTGAGTTGACAGGCAAGGTATCAGAATGCCGGGCGGGGCGCAATGGCGGCGTGGCGGGCGTTTTGCGAGGTCAGGGATTGTTTCGCATTTCTGCGTTTCGCGACGAGCAGACGAGCAGACGATCGCCTTTGCCGGGCGGGCAGGTTGCCACTATCATTTCAGTTGCATTATTTTCCAGATTGCAGGTTCGCGGAGCAGTCAGTCCGCCTCCGCTATTTTGTTTTTGAAAGGCACGGATGATCACCATTGTTTCGGGACTGCCGCGGTCGGGCACTTCGCTGATGATGCAGATGCTCGATGCGGGCGGGCTTCCGGTTCTCTCCGACGGCGAGCGCAAGGCTGACACCGACAACCCCAAGGGCTATCTGGAGTGGGAGCGCATCAAGCAGCTTCCGAAAGATCCGAGCCTGATTGCGGAGGCCGAAGGCAAGGTGGTGAAGGTGATCTCGCAGCTGCTTCTGTCGCTGCCTGCGGGCCACGATTACCGGATCGTGTTCATGCAGCGCCCGCTGCCGGAGGTGCTGAAGTCGCAGGACGAAATGCTGCGGCGGCGCGGCAACGCGGAGCTGGTTGGCGACAACTCCGCGGTCGAGGAGCATTTTCACCGGCATCTGGTCGAGGTGAATCAGTGGATCGCGACGCAGGCGAACATTCAGATACGCCGGGTGCATTATCATCGCGTTCTGCGCGAGCCGAGGGCAGTAGCCGAAGAGGTAACAGCATTCCTGCAAAAGCCGCTCGATATTGACGCCATGGTTGGGCAAGTCGACGGAAGCCTCTATCGCAATCGCATGAAGTAAGGGTTTCGTTGGTGCTCGAAACAGGCGGCTTACGTCGGCAAGTAATTGAGAAGATTGGTGGAGCTAGTCGGGATCGAACCGACGACCTCATCGTTGCGAACGATGCGCTCTCCCAGCTGAGCTATAGCCCCTTGCAGAGGGTCTGTTTACTTTTCATGATTTTACCAGCCATCATTCGATTTCGCCTATGCGGGTGACGCGATAGTCGCATTTTCCCGGCGCAGACGAGTCGATCCGCGCGTTTCATCATCAAAATATCAGCAGCTCCAAAGCGGCGATGGCCGGGAGCGATGGCCGGAAACCAGGGGCTATAATTTATCGTGAGCTCTTCAAAGGTAAAACACGTTGCGTCGGCGGACTTCCCTACTCGCTGGGGGCATTTCCTGATCCATGGATTTGCCACCCGAGCGTCGGCGACGGGCAACGGCGCCAAGACCGAAGAAGCGGTGGCGCTGGTCATGGGCGAGGTACATTCCGGATCGCCGCTGGTGCGCATTCACTCCCAGTGTCTGACTGGCGACGTGTTCGGCTCGCTACGCTGCGATTGCCGTCAGCAATTAGAGATGGCGCTTTCCATGATCGCTAAGGTCGGCGCGGGCGTCCTGATCTACGAACAGCAGGAGGGGCGCGGCATTGGGCTGATGGCGAAACTGCAAGCTTATGCCCTGCAAGACAGCGGCCTCGACACCGTGGAAGCGAACGAACGGCTTGGCTTCAAGGCTGATCAGCGGGAGTTCCTCATGCCGGTTGAGATCCTGAAGGCACTCGATATCAAGCGGGTTCGCCTGCTCTCGAATAATCCCGACAAAGTCTCCGCGCTGGAACGGGCCGGTATCCAGGTGACCGAGCGCGTGCCGTGCGAAGTTGCGCCCACCGAACATACGGAAGAATATTTGAAGACGAAGCAGGAAAAGCTGGGCCATCTGTTCACGCGTCGCTCAAATCGGCACTAGCGCAGGCCAGTCTTAACGGGCGCGCAGCGCTCGCGTCAGCCCATTTCTGTTCTTCACTGGCAACCCGCGCAGCGCCGCTCGCGCCAACACGACATAGAGTTCACGCGCCTGGGGATACTGCTTCAGCGCCACCAGGTGTTGCGCAATCGTTTCCGCATCGCCGCGAACCAGCGGGCCGCTAAAAGACCGGGCCGAACCGAGGCGCTCGTAGTTCGCCAGCGTCTGGCGCAAAATCGGCAGGCTTTTTCGGCGCGCATCGTGAGGCGTGAATCCGGCGGCGCGAGCGGCGTCTTCGACCGTAATCAGGAACGCCAGCAGCAAGGGCGACGTCAGCGTACTCCAGGCATGGTAGGCGGCTTTCCGCGATGCCAGCAGCGAGAAGCTGTTGCCTCCGAGTACGCGGACGATCTGGCGCGCCACGCTCGTGGCTGCGGCATCGCCTTCAATGGCAAATGGCACGGCTTCTAAAGAAGGGTGCGCTCCGGCCACGAACGTCATCATGGGATGCACCGACGCCGCCGCGACTCCGGCAGTGCGCAAAGGAGCGAGTTCGCGACTGGAAAGCGCTCCACTGGAATGAAGGGCGATGTGGACTCCAGCTTTTTGGCGAGCCAGATTGAGCGCGACCAGGCGATCCGCCATCGCTGAGGCGGCGCGGTGAATCTCGCGGTCGGGAACGCAGAACCACAGCAGCGTGGCGTCGAGTGCGGCGGACTTTGCGGTAACGGCCCGCGCTCCCACTTTGTTGGCGAGCGCGAGCGCACGCCGGCGCGACCGAGGCAAATCGCGCGACACGATCTCGGTGATGGTGAAACCGGCATCGTGCAGTGCCGCGGTCAGAAAAGTGGCGAGGCGGCCAGCGCCGACGATGGCGATGGTAGGGTTGCCTTCCGCAGCTTTTCTCGGCTTTTCGCCAGTCTTGGATTTTCGGCTCACCGGCGCAGCATACCTTATATTGTTGTCATGGCGAAATCGGCAGAAAATAAATCGACAGACGATAAACCGGCGGGCAAGAAATCAGGGCGAGCTCGCGTGCTTTCTTCCCGCGTCAGTTACCGCGGACCGGTATTCAGCGTCACCACCGACGAAGTGGAGGAACCCGGGGGCGTGCGCGCGCGACGCGACGTCATCCGGCACTCGGGATCCATCGTTGTTCTGGCGGTGGACGATGCGGCGAAAACGGCCAGTACAGCCGAACCGCGTGTTCTGCTCGAACGCCAGTATCGCCACGCCGCGCAATCCATGATGTGGGAACTGCCCGCGGGACGCATCGACGATGGCGAAACCGCGCTCACCGCAGCCAAGCGCGAGTTACTCGAAGAGACCGGCTACATGGCCCGCCAGTGGAAGCGGGTCCTGCATTTTTACGTGAGTCCCGGCTTTCTCGACGAAACCATGACTATCTATCTGGCCCGCGGCCTTGCAGCAGGCGAGGCCCAACCCGAGCCGGATGAGAGGATTGCGGTGAAGTTTTTCACTTTATCTGAGGCGAAATCGATGGCGCTCCATGGCCGCATTCGCGACGCCAAGACCATTTCCGGGATACTCTGGCTGGCCGAGATGACCCGACCCGCGCGCTAATGCGGCCACCCCATAACTCTCTCGATACTCCCCCTGATACTCCCCCGATGATAGCGGCTTCCGCGAAGCGGTTATGCTGAGCCTTGACAGCCCCTCCGCTCGGCAGCACAATGCCTACACATTTTTTTGCGGTGCCTGGAATCGCGCCTTTTTAGGACAATTCGCAATAAAAAGGGGGGCATGTGGAACGGCTGAAAGGCACGGTCAAGTGGTTCAATAACGCAAAGGGATACGGCTTCCTCGGCCGTGAAGATGGACCCGATGTTTTTATTCACTACAGCTCGATCACCACTGAAGGTTACAAAAGCCTGCAGGAGGGCGATCAAGTGGAGTTTGAGATTGTCCAGGGACAGAAAGGCCCGCAGGCGGCCAATGTAACCAAGATCACCTGAGCGGATAGTTTTTTCACGCGACTTTTTTTGCGGACCAAGCTCCGCGCTCGACCTCTGCGGTATTTGTGTCCCTCTGTATAGGTCTTCCCTGCTGCTGCGGTCGTCTCAGGCTACAATCTCGCGTTACAATCTGGCGTTACAATCTTCTCTCAGGTTCCACTCCGGATGGACAACAAGAGTATCGCAACCCTGCTCTTCGAAACCGCCGATCTGCTCGAGATCGACGGTCAGGACTCGTTTCGCGTGCGCTCGTATCGCAACGCGGCCGAGGCCATTGAAGCTCTACCGCAGCAGGTGGCTGATCTGATCGACGAACCGAAGAAGGTACTGGCGATCCAGGGCATTGGCAAGGGGATGCTGGCGAACCTGCAGATGCTTTTCAAAGATGGCCACATTGAAGCGCACGCGGAGCTGCTGAAAAAGTATCGGCCATCAATGCTCGAATTGCTCAAGATCCAGGGTCTTGGCCCAAAGACAATCGCCCTGATCTGGAGCGCTTATCAGGTCAGCGATCTGGAGGGCGTGGAGAAACTGGCGCGGGAGGGCAAGATTCGGGAACTGCCGCGCATGGGCGAAAAGCACGAGCTCAAGCTACTCAAGGCGATCGAAGACTATCGCCGCATTGCCGGACGATTTTTGCTCGACACGGCGGAAGAACTGGCGGAAAAACTGACGGAGTATTTGAAATCTGCACCGGGCATTGAGAAAGTAACGCCGGCTGGATCGTTGCGCCGGGGACGAGAAACGGTCGGCGACCTCGATATTCTCGTCACGGGCAAAGGCTGCATCGCGGACGAGTCGCGTCAGAAGCTCATTGAACATCTGTTGCGCTTCCCCGGGCTGATGGACGTGATCGCGCAAGGCGAGAACAAGGTCAGCTTCCGGCATCGCAGCGGCATGCAGGTAGATGTACGACTGCTTCCGCCGGAATCATTTGGAGCGGCGATGCAATACTTCACCGGCTCGAAGGCGCACAACGTGGCCCTGCGGCAGCGCGCGCTGAAGATGGGTTTCACGCTGAACGAATATAGTCTGGCGAGCCTTGAAGACGAGAAGCCGGTGGCACGCAAAACCGAAGAAGAGATTTACGCCAAGCTGAATCTCGACTTCATCCCCGCTGAGCTGCGTGAGAATCAAGGAGAAATCGAAGCCGCCGCAGCGCACACGTTGCCCGTGCTGATCGAACTGGGCGACATCCGCGGCGATGTGCACATGCACACTATTGAAACCGACGGCCGCAACACGATCGAAGAAATGGCAGAAGCCGCTCGGGAGCGCGGCTACGAGTACATGGCCATCACCGACCACTCCAAGAATCTGGCGTTCGCCAATGGGCTCACGGACGAGCGCGCGCTGGCGCACATTGAAAGGATCCGCGCGGTCGGGAAACAATTGAAGGACATCCGCATTCTTGCCGGGATTGAAGTCGATATCCTCGGCGACGGGTCGCTCGATCTTTCAGACTCAGTGCTCGAGAAAATGGACATCGTGATTGCCAGCGTGCATTCGCAGTTCAACCAGGACCGTGCCACGATGACCGACCGGCTGCTGAAGGCGATTGCCAATCCTAATACGTCGGTGATCGGGCATCCCACGGGACGACAACTGCTGCGGCGCGATGCCTATCAGTTCGATTTCGACAAAGTGCTCAAGGCAGCAGCCAAACACAAAGTCGCGATGGAGCTGAACTCTTATCCGGAGCGGCTCGACCTCAACGATGTCCATCTGCGGATGGCAAAACAGCATGGTGTGAAGATCGTGATCAACACCGATTCTCACCACACTTCGCACCTGGAGAAAATACGTTATGGCATCACGCAGGCGCGGCGGGCGTGGCTTACCAAAGAAGATGTGCTGAATACACTGCCGGCGGCAAAGTTTGCCAAGGCAATGAAGCATGAGTGGTGAGCAGGTATAGCCTTCCGCTCGGGAAGACAGCCTGGGTGAGTAAGTGCTACCAGCAAATTCCTTCGTAGGTCTTCGCGCCTTCCGGCCGCTTCGTTCGATCCAGGTGGATGAGGTCAATTACGATCTGCTCGGGACGCAGAACTTTGGCAAGTTGACTTTTACTTGCCGATTTGTTGCCGAGGATGACAACTTCGGCGGTACGCATCACGTCTTCGAGGTCGGCGGAAAGCACGGACCCGATGTGCGGGATGACTTCTTCGATGTATTGGCGGTTGGAACCGGCGAGACGGCCTAGAGAAACATCCTCATCCCATACTTTAACTTCGAGGCCTTCGCCCATGAGTCGCTTGATCAGTTGCACCTGCGGACTCTCCCGCAGATCGTCAGTGCCAGCCTTGAAACTCAGGCCGAGTTGCGCGATTTTCTTTTTGCCTGTATTCAGCACCATCTCCACCGCGCGATCGACATGCTCGGCGTTACTCGGCATCAGCGATTCGAGCAGGGGAAGTTTGAGGTCGAGTTCTTTAGCCTTATAGGTGATAGCGCGCAGATCTTTGGGAAGGCAGGAACCGCCGAAGGCGAAGCCGGGCGAAAGATAGGCGGGAGAAATGTTCAGCTTGGTGTCAGAAGTAAAGATCTTCGTCACTGCGTGCGCATCGACGCCAAGATGTTTGCACATGGTTCCCATCTCATTGGCGAAGCCAACCTTTACGGCGTGATAGCAATTGGAAAAATACTTGACCATCTCGGCGACAGGAATCGTGGTCTCGTAGAGCGTGCCGGGCGTGTCTTTGTAAAGTTCGCGCAGCGGAGCAAGATGGTTGGTGTCACTGGCTCCAAGAATGGTGTAGGGAGGATTCAGGAAATCGACAACCGCGCTGCCTTCGCGCATGAACTCAGGGTTATAGCAAACGGTGAAATCCTGACCGCATTTTTTCCCGCTCTCTTTTTCGAGGACGGGAAGCACCACGGTTTCTGTCGTTCCAGCGAGCACGGTGCTGCGCAAAACAAAAACGTGCGGCGAATTTTTCTTGCGGATGGCCGCGCCGATTTCGCGAGCCACGCTCTCGATGTGACTGAGATCGAGCTTGCCATTCTTCAGGCTGGGCGTTCCGACGCAGACGAATGAGACTTCGGAGTTCAACACTGCCGCGGTGGCGTCGGTAGTTGCTTGCAGCAATCCGGCTTTGTGCGCCTGAGCAACCATTTCGCTCATGCGGGCTTCGACGATCGGAGTACGGCCCGATCCCATCATTTCAACCTTGGCGCGGCTCACATCGACGCCAATCACTTTGTGGCCCATCGACGCGAAGCACGCAGCCGATACCGATCCGACGTATCCCAACCCGAAAACGCTAACCGACAAACCCAAGCAAAATCTCCTGACAAATTGAATGTGTACCGTACAGCAACTAACTCTTAAGAACTATACCAACCTGCCCATGAACGCGACGGTGCAGCATTCCGCGCCCGCTTGCTATTACGTCGAACCACTGCCATTCAACATGTTTATTATCAGCGAGCTGCGAAACATTATTAAACTTAAATGTGTCGCCGTTCCCCTAACCATCCTCGCGATCAGACGGCCGCGAATCGGCTGAACTGGACACGAAAAAATATCCTCAACCTTGATCGTAGCGCGGCCGCGAGCGTCCGGTCAGATGTAGCGAGGCAGAGGGGGTAACAAGAGTAACAAGTTGTCGAGGGCGGCGTTTCTTAGCGCGGCGCTTTTCGACATGTAAGATAAAGTCAACCGTGGCTTCCCGATGGCAAAACAAGCTGGCGCGCGTATCCCGAATGGGCTGGGACGAGGTGAAGGTGCGCGCGGGGCAGGAATTCCACAAGCGGAGCGACCTGCTGATGCACCGCCTGGGCGTGCGAAACGGGGCAGTACCGCTCACGATGCTGCCGCTCAAGTCCGAGGCAGGGCGGGCTGGCCAGTTCTTCTTTTCGCCCGGCGAAGCTGAGGGACGCGCCGACTTGGTGCGGAACAATCTGCCCGACGCAGCAGCGGAGATTCTGCGCGAGGCGGACGCGATCTGCTCTCATCGTTTTCGACTGCTCGGCTACGACGACCTCAGCTTTGGAGATGAGATCGACTGGCATCTTGATCCTGTGCACGGCAAACGCGCGCCGCTCGATCCGTGGTTCAGGATTGCTTTTCTTGATTTTGCTGTGGTGGGTGACCACAAAATCACCTGGGAATTGAACCGGCACCAGCACCTGGTCACGCTGGCAAAGGCTCGACTGCTGAGCGGGGACAGCAAGTACGTTCACGAACTGATCGCCGAGTGGCGCAGCTGGAGCAAAGCGAACCCCTATCCGCTGGGCATCAACTGGGGAAGCACGCTGGAAGTTGCCTTTCGCAGTTTGTCGTGGGTCTGGGTCGACCACCTGCTGTCTGGGACCGCCGAATATGCGGAATTTCGCTCGGAACTGCTGCCGGCGCTCGCTTTTCAGGGGCGTTACATTGAGCGTTATCTATCGACTTACTTTTCTCCTAACACGCATCTGCTGGGTGAAGCCGTCGCGTTGTTTTTTCTCGGCACTCTCTATCCGCAGATACCCGGCGCAGCGCGCTGGCGGGAAAAAGGGTGGAAGACGCTGTTGCACGAAGCCGGGCGGCAGGTACGTCCGGATGGCGTTTACTTCGAGCAATCGCTCTACTACCACGTATACGCGCTCGACTTTTTTCTCCATGCGCGTTTACTCGCCGAGCGGAACGGAATCGAAATTCCGGCGTCGTATGACGCGGTGCTCGGGCGAATGTTGGACGTTGTCGCCGCGTTAGCGCAAGCCGGGCCAGCCGAAGGTTTTGGCGATGATGATGGCGGCCGGGTGTGGAATCCGCGGCGCAATCGGACGGAACAGATGACCGATCCGTTGGCGCTGCGTGCAGCCATCTACTCGCGACAGTTTTCTGCCGCGCGATTGACGGAGGAAGCGATCTGGCTGTGCGGCGAGAAGGCCGTCGTAGAATCCGCGCGATCAAATGCGATCCCGCAAATGCGCTCGGTGTCTTTTGCCAAGGCTTTTGCCGACGGCGGCCTATACGTGATTGCCGATTCACTGCCCTTTGCGCAGACGATGATGGTGGATGCTGGTCCGCAAGGCGTGGCCCGCTCGGGCCACGGACACGCCGACGCGCTCAGCGTGCATCTCACGATTGACGGACGGCGCTGGCTGGTGGACTCCGGGAGTGGCGTCTATGTTTCGCAAAACCCGGCAGATCGCAACCAGTTCCGCGGAACCGGCGGGCACAACACGCTGCTCGTGGATGGAGTGGATCAGGCGGTTGCGGACGAGCCATTTTCGTGGACGCACATTCCGACAACGCGGGCGGAAAATTGGATCGCGGGAAAAAACTTCACCTACTTTGTGGGCAGTCATAACGGATATGCGCGGCTGGCGGATCCCGTTGTGCATCGACGACACGTAATGAAGATCGCGGGCGGCGTATGGCTGATTCGTGATGTTGCACTCGGCCAAGCGGAACATGAACTGGAAATACGCTGGCACTTCGCGCCCGACCTCGCAGTTCGACAAGAAGGTGGGACCGTTGAGATCGCGACAGCCGGCGCCACGCCGGGCGGGCCGGAGTCAATGCTCATTGTGCCGGAAGAGACGGCATGGACAACAGAGATTACGGAAACCATGCTTTCGCCCGCCTACGGAGCGTTACAGCCCGCGCCGCTGGTTCGGAGCCACGCGCGGGTGATGCTGCCGGCAGAGGTCGCGACGGTGTTGGTCGCACGTGCTGGCCGGCTTGGGCGTAAGGAAGAAACA
>PMSZ01000404.1 GCA_003168235.1 Acidobacteriaceae bacterium | reverse complement strand
TACCTGATCGCCGCCAACCTGCAAGCTGCTTACGCGGCTCAACAAGCTGCCGGCGATGGCGGCGGAGACAATGGCGCATTGCAACAGATTGTTCCGCTGTCCAGCGACGAAATCGCTTCGTTGCGGTCGAACGATCCGCTGATCGCCGCGAACCTCGAAACCGTCTACGGCGCTTATATGTTCGGCGCAGCAGCACCGGCGGGAACAGCTCAAATGACCCCCGACGTCAAGCAGGCGCTCTCCGACGAAATGAAGTACGAAATAGGCGCGGAAAAAGCTGCGGCAGCGGCCGGTCAGAACGCTCCGGCTGCAAGCGGGGACCAGGTGCCACCGGCGCTCGATCCCAAAATCCGCATCTTCGTCGTCTCCAGCGACGAAGATCTCACCACAACCGACCAGGTCGAATGCACCTTGTCGGCTGGCGATGTCATCTACCGCACCACCGACACGCCGGACGATGACAACATGGTCAACGCCACCGTCAAGAGCAGCAAGAAAGATGAGTGTGCGGTGGGCGCGACAGTCGGAGTCTCCGCAGACGATCTGCAGGAGATGCACAATCAACTGCGCATTCAGCTGGATGCCGGGCTCAAGGAACTGGCCGACAAGCAGGGCAAGAACGGATTGCCGGCCTCTCCCGATACCAAGACAACAGCGGGCGAAGTTCCTGCGCCTCAACCCGACACAACCGTCCAGAGCGACCTGCAGCAGCAGGCAAAAGACGCCGACGCGGCGGAAGCTGAAGCCAAGCAACCGCAGCAGTAAAATGCTGGACGTTCAATAAGTCTAACGGTGGAGAGCCGGGTGGAAACGCCAGGCTCTCCACCAAACAATTTCAGGTAGCACAAAAAACGCTCCTGCCCGCCCGGGGCTGGAGCAACCCTTCACGAGGAGCGTTCCGATGCGGCAGAAATTTGAAATAGCCATCCTTGTCCTAGCCAACCTGTTTGTTGCTTTGATTCTTGTGAGCGGGTCTCCCTTCGCCGTTGCTCAAGGTCAGACCATCTCGCTCGAAGACCAGCTCAAAGCGCAATACACGCTGGTTAAGATGGGCTCGGATTCAAGTGGGGCCGCCGTCGTCGAGCAGGGCACCGTCCTGGTCGTCAAGAAAGGCGGAATCCTCGGCGTCCCTTATTCCGATCAGAGCATGCTCTCCACCAAATATGAAAACGGCGCGGTCCACTCTCCCAATGCGCTCGTCTCCAAAGGCATCGGCTCTCTGATGAGCCGCGTGGGGAAGACGCAAACCACTCAGTTTTTTCAGGCGAATGTAAAAGTTTATCCCGCCAGACTCGCCGTCAATTTGCCGAAAGACCAGGTTGTCATCAGCATCATCGACTGCGATTCCTGTAACAACGTCGATCCCAAGACCTTCTTCAAGGCCGACGTGGTTTTCCAGTTCCCTCACGGAACGCTGGCATCCGCCAATCCTTCGCAGGTGGAAGATACGATCGCCGGTCTGCTCGCTATCGACGATAGCGCCAGCAACGACCAGGGCAACAATGGGCAGCAGGGCGACCAGCAAGGTGGACAACAGGGCGGCAATAATGGTGGCAATAACAACGATCAAGGCGGCGGTGGCCAGGCACAGCAAGCGCCTCAGGCAGACCCAGTGCAGATTGAAAAAGGACAAACTCCCGACCAGGTAAAAGCCGCCCTCGGCCAGCCCGACAAGATGATCAACCTCGGCGCCAAGCAGATTTGGGTTTACAAAGACATCAAGGTAACGTTCCTGAACGGAAAAGTATCGGACGTGCAGTGACGGTCATCCTGAGCTAAGAAACACGAATCCGATGAGGGGTTAGCTAAAGTATCTTCTTCCCAAANNACTTCCACAATCTCAAAGCTCGTCATGCGCCCGTGGTCGGAGATGATCTCCATAGCGAGATGCGCTTCGCGATAAGTCGCTCCGCCCCACACCGGAGTTCCGACTCCGGGCGCGTCTTCAGGATCGATCCAATCCATGTCGAGCGAAACGTGATAACCGACCGTATCGTGTCCCGCCAGCCGAAGCGCTTCTTCCATCACATTGCGCATACCGCGCTCGTCGATGTCGCGCATGGTGAAGACTTCGACTCCAGCTTTTCGGATGTTTTCTTTCTCAAAACTGTCAACGTCGCGAATGCCCACCAGCACGCAATTCTCCGGACGCACTTTCGGTGAAAATTCGTAAATGTTGCCGAGTTCGGCGGGACCAAGCCCCATGAGCGCCGCCAGCGGCATGCCGTGCACGTTGCCGCTGGGAGAAGAGTCAGGAGTGTTCATGTCGGTGTGGGCATCGATCCAGATAAGACCGACTTTCTGGTTCTTGCGCCGGTAGAACTCAGCCACGCCCGACACCGTGCCAGCGGCCACAGAATGATCGCCGCCAAGAATCAGCGGGACCTTCCCGGCTTCGAGCGTCTTCAATACGAGATCGGCGCTCTTTATACAGGTAGCGGTAATTTCCTTGAGGTATTTGGCGTGGGCCGCGCCTTCTTTTTTTTGTTCAGGAATCGCGACCGCGACGTTTCCCGCATCTTCGACAATGTGCCCAATCGCTTCAAGCCGCGCTTCGAGTCCGGCCACCCGGACCGCGGAAGGACCCATGTCAACTCCGCGCCGCGATTGCCCCAGATCCAGAGGAACGCCAATCACGCGAATATTGCGAGGGGTAATGCTGCTGAACGTCGTGGTTCGCAGTGGCATAAGAACAGTTCTCGGTTGTCAGTTCTCAGTTCTCAGCGACCCCCAGCTCGCAGATTTTACTGAGAGCTGAGAACTGAACTACGGATACAGCCTATGCAACATGCGCGGAAACGGAATCGTCTCGCGCACATGCTCCAGTCCGCAGATCCATGCTACAGCCCGCTCGATGCCCATTCCGAA
>PMSZ01000151.1 GCA_003168235.1 Acidobacteriaceae bacterium | reverse complement strand
TTTGGCCGCTCGCCGACCATCGGCTTTCCCGGGGCGGTAAAAACGTTCACGCTCAGTGTGTTCGACTCAGGCGTTTTCGACGCGACAGGCGCGGTCATGCGCGTGCCTCTTTCAGACCATTTGTGCCGTCCATTGGGTACCCTTTCGCTGTCAGAGCGAGTGACTGTTCAAGGGAAGATTGGCAGAAGCGCGACGATGAATCCATTGGACGAACGTATCGATCAATACCAAAGTCTCGGTTGGACATTGCGGTCGGAGAGTAGCGCGCGGCTTGCCGGGAAGTTTCAACCTCGAGTGCTCTTGAGTGCTAGTGACGAAGAGTGCTGGTAACGAACGCCTTGCGCGCGGCGAGAAACCGCCGCAAATCTCGTAAGACACTGATAATAAATTAGGTTAAGTGTGGTGGAGGCGGCGGGAGTCGAACCCGCGTCCGAAAATGTTACTGGTCAAGAGACTACATGCTTATTCACGTTCATGCCCTGGGCATTACCCCAGGACGTTCGCGGCCCACGCTCAGAACGGACAAGAAACGCTAGCCGCTAGCCTGTGATCTTAGCCTCCCGCCCCAGACGTAGACGGAAAGAGCAGCCCTCTGTGTGACGCTTGCACACAGCCCAAGGGCGAAGCTGTGGAAAGCGGCTGCCTAACTAATTAGGCTGCGTATGCCATTTGTTGATTGGCAATTATCATTTTGCACGCGATTACGGGTGTGTGCACCCCGGCATGCCTCTTGGCCGCAAGCATCTCCGTCGAAGCCGTGACGCCCCCACTCTGTGGGATGGACCTTTAAAGAACTACTTCTATTCTGGGGAGTCCGCGGCAGGAAGTCAAATAGCTGGGGTATCACTATTTTCGGGTGCAGCGATTACGGACAGGGGTTCTGGGCTCCGCTCACGATGGTGATGGTGCTGGAGAGCATCTTGGTGGGATCGGTGACTGAGGTTGCGGTGACGGTGACGGTGCCGCCGCTGGGAACTGCATCGGGAGCCAGGTAACAGGTTGGGGCAGTGCTGGCGGCCGCGGGCGGAGTAAAAGAACCGCAGTCTCCGGCGCTTTGATCGGGCGTGCAACTGAAGGTCACACCAGCATTCTTGGGGTCATTACTAACGGTCACGGCGATTGCGGCGTAGGCCCCGGTCTCGAGTCCAGTGGGGGGCTGAAAATCGGGGCTATACGCAAGAGAGATCGGGGTCGATTCGTAGGTCCGGCTGCAGGTTGTCAGGGTGAAGACGAGGGCTGTCACGAGCACGGCTTGGGCAATTCGAGCGAAAGCGGATGCGCGCATGACCATCGTGAAATTAATACAAATCCAAGAAATAAGATGCCACAGGCGAGTTTAGCACGGGGCAGTTGCGCGAAAGTCTATCGATCCTTCGACCGTCCTGCGACAAAATGTTTACAAATTATTGACCTGAAAATGACATTCCCAATCCCGGAGAAAGATAGTTTATCTTGATCGTTCGCGGAGTGGTCAGGCGCGAAGTTGTTTTTTGACATTGTTTTGATAAGGGGCTGAATCACAGCATGAGACACAGGAAAATTTCTTCCCCGTTTTCAGCGGCGGTACTAGGCGTAGGTTGCGCGTTGCTGGCATCGTCGCCGCAAATCGCAGCTCAATTGCCGAGCCAAACATCGCAGTCGCGTGCGCCGATTGGTGGGGGAACAACTTATGTGTACAGCAAGTTTGGCGGAAGTATTTTCGGCTTCGACATCGACCAGAACGGAACGGAAATCCTGTTGAGCGAAGGCCAAACCCTGCCCAACGGGAAAACGCTGGCCGCGGTCGAAACTTTCGATCAGGCGACGGGGAAGATCGTGAAGGTGGTGAAGAAGTCGGATAACTCCCTCGACGACTTTGTGACGCACGGAATCGCGGGAACAAGCGTTGGGCTGGTGGAGCATCAGATCGTGCCCCAGCTCTACATTACGAAGCGGGTATATGAAGAGTTAAATCCGCTGGACGCCAACAAGGTCACGGGCAAATGGAAGACGCCGCTTACGAAGGACGACATAATCATAGCGGTGAGTCACGACCAGGGTTTCCCGACGACGGCGGTGTTTGCGTTTGAGAATGGCCAGTTCACTTCTTTTGTGTTCGCGGCAAACCTGGCCGCGAAAACCATTGGACCGATCATCAATCTCAGCGATGAGATTTTTGGCTTCAACTACGAGCCGGCGATGGCTTACGACACGGTGACGAATCAGGCGGTGATAGCCTCTTCGACGGGAGCGGTCGGCGGTCCAGCCCCGCAGATTGCGCTGGTGAATCTGACCACGGGAGATGTAACGCAGTTCACTGGGGTCTGGGAACCTCCGTTAGGGCCCGGTTCCGTCAATGGAATCGCCGTCGATTCGGAGGATGGGATCGCGGTCACGGCGACGGAACTGGAAGGCAACATTACGTTCTACGATCTGGCCAAGCAGACTGGATTCTTGGTAGCGCTGCCGGATGCGGGCCAACTGACGAGCGGAACGGATGTGGAGTTCGACCCGGTGCACAAGCTGTTTTTCGTGGCGCAGCAGGTGTCGGGCACGGCGTCGGGAAGCAGCATCCAGGTCTATGACACGAAGGGGAATTTCGTGGAGTCGCTGAACGGGTTCAATTTCTCGGATGCCTCGAGTGTGATCGGGACCTACATCGCATTGAATCCGAGCAACCGCAGTGGATTCGTCAATTCGGCGGGTCCGGAGGGAACGCAGGGGAATGCGCTTCAGTCGTTTACGTATTAGCAACCGCGGTCGAACTTTGTTCCTGCGTTATGTCCCGGCTTACTTCTTCACTTGGAAAGTGCTGAACGCGGCCTTGTTGGCCAGAAGTTGACCTTCATCGCTATCGAGCGGGTGCAAGTTAATACTGGCCGTTCCGTGATCAAGCCACCAGGTGTTTTTCGCCTCGAAGTAGTACACACCTCCGGCCTCAGCGGTGAAATGGGCAGCGGCAGTTTTGTGCCCCTGTCCTAAAATCACAATGGTTTGCCAGCTCGCGCAGAGATGATGAACGCCCGGATCAACCAGGAAATGGAAATAGGAATTTCCGTGCGTCGCTCCGACCCACTCTCCATCGACCCCCAATCTGGTTGTCGGTTTCGGATGCGAACCGAAGTCTGAATCGTCTTCGATGAAATAGACCAGCGCCTTGGCGGCATCGGGTTGAGCGGAGTGCGGCTGCTTCTCTGTTTTTACTTCGAACTTGGTGTCTGGAGCTCCGCAACCCGGAGCTCCGGCAAGGTCGGTTTGCGCCCAAGCTGAGGCCGGCAGAAATGAGCCCCAGAGAAGGAAGAGCAGAAGGACTAACCACGCAGATTTCAAGATGTTTTCCACCCCATGTTTTCTGGCCCGTCGCTATTCCGCAGCGTAACTCCGAAGCATGCGGACCGCGCATAGAATTTTGTATATGGAGTCTTAAACGCGACGCAGAGGCTTGAGCCGATCGGGTGAAAGCGCGTTTTCGGCGATCCATACTTATCAATAAGTTGATTTGTCAACAAATTGTCAAATTGATGTCATTTTCTATCCCAAAATGTTCCATTAACCTGAGATCAGGCTACAGTTTAGGGGTATGATTCATGCCGGTTTACGGCTCGGGGGCGGTTGTGAGCAAAACCCAATCTTCAGTGGCAACAGGTGCAGCAACGATGGACGCGGTTCCATTTAGTTCAGAGCGGATATTGGTGATCGAAGACGACCGTGCTGTTCAAAAAGCGCTACGGCGGCTGTTTGAGTCGGAAGGCTTCGCTGTGGATATCGCGGGGAACGGCGCGGAAGGTCTGGAAATGTTTCGAGCGGCGCCCCCATCTGTGCTGGTGCTTGATCTGAGCTTGCCCGGAACACCGGGGCAGGATGTGTGCCGCGAGATCAGCCAGGCAGCGCCGTCGTTGCCCATCATCATTCTCAGCGCGCGTACGGAAGTGATGGACAAAGTACTGCTGCTGGAGCTGGGCGCGCACGACTATGTGACCAAGCCGTTCAGCCCGCGAGAACTTCTGGCACGGGTGCGAACGGCGATGCGTCGTTCGTCGCGGACTCCGCTGACGGAAACTTTCAAATTCAGCGACGTCAAAGTTGATTTCACAAAGATGGAATTATGGCGCGACGGGAACGCGGTGCAGCTGACTTCGCAAGAGTTCAAGGTGCTTAAGTTCATGATCGAAAACGCGGAGCGCGTGCTCTCGCGGGAAGAGCTGCTGAACCACGTCTGGGGATACCGGAATTATCCGAGCACCCGTACGGTGGATAACCACATCTTGCGGCTACGGCAGAAGCTGGAGAAGGATCCCGCGAATCCGTTGCACTTTCGCACCGTGCATAGTTCAGGGTACAAGTTTGTGCCGTAGTAGAGCGAGGTCAGAGGTAAGAGGTCAGATTGTAGAGGTAAAAGGCGTTTCGATTCTCACCTCTGCAATCTGACCTCTCACCTCTGACCTTACTGTAGAACTTATTTCCTGTAATCCTTGTCGAGGCTTTGACCATGGGCGGAATTCGGCTGCGGACTAAGTTCCTGCTTTCCATGGTTGTGGTGTCGGCGGCCCTCACTTTCACGACCCTGCTGGTGGTGCGGCGCACCGTGCAGCAAGAGGTGCGCGTGGGGATTCAGCGCGACCTCGACAATTCCGTTTCCGCATTCCACGATTTTCAGAAGCAACGCGAAGTGACGCTGGAGCGCTCGGCGGCGCTGCTGGCTGATCTGCCGAATGTGCGGGCGTTGATGACCACGCACGATCCGGCAACGATTCAGGACGCATCGCGCGATTTGTGGCAGCGCGTGGGCGGAGGCGACCTGCTGCTGCTGGCCGACTCTTCGGGCAAGGTGATGGCGCTGCAGGGCGCTCCGCCGGAGATCACAGTCCGCCAAGGGCAGGAGGTGTTGCCGGCTCTGATTTCGCGGGAAGAGACGCGGCACTGGTGGTATGTCGAGGGGCACCTTTACGAAGTGTTTCTCCAGGACATTTATTTTGGCCCAGTCAGTGGCCATCAGATTCTGGGATACCTGTTGCTCGGCTATGAAATCGACGACCAGGTTGCCCGCGATCTGAGCCGCGTCTCCGCCAGCGAGATCGCGTTCCGGTATGGCGACACGATTGTGCGCAGCACTCTGAAGCCCACGCAGGAATCGGAGTTGCTGCACGTGGCGCCGAGAATGCCCGAAGGCGGTCCTCCGCAGGGAGATCAAATTCGGCTGGGCGAGGAGCGGTTTCTGGCGACGTCGGTGGATTTGCCAACTCCGGGCGGCCCGACGCTGAATCTGTGGGTGTTGAAGTCGTTCGATCAGGCAACGGCATTCCTGAGCAGCCTGAACGAATTGCTGCTGGCGCTTGGGTTAACGGCCGTGCTGGCGGGCAGTCTGCTGGTGTTTCTGATCTCGCACACTTTTACCCGGCCGCTGGAGAACCTGGTGGCTGGCGTGCGCGCGCTGGAGTTGGGTGATTACGCTTATCCCCTGCAGGTCCACGGCAGCGACGAGGTTGCCGAGGTTACGGGCACCTTCGACCGAATGAGAAAGAACCTGCAGAAGACGCAGCGCGAGTTGCTGGATGCAGAACGGCTGGCGACGATTGGGCGCATGGCAAGTTCGATTTCGCACGATCTGCGGCATTCGCTGGCCGCGGTGATGGCCAATGCGGAATTTCTTTGCGAGAGCAACCTTACTCCGGGCCAGCGCGAAGACCTCTACGCCGAAATACGGATTGCGGTGAACCAGATGACCGAATTGATCGAGTCGCTGCTGGAATTCTCGCGTACAAGGGAATCACTACGTCCCACCTATGGTGATGTTCGTTCCGCGGTCGACCGCGCGGTGCAGGGAGTGAAGGCGCATCCGGAATTCCAGCGCATACGTTTCCGGATCACCTGTGAAGGATCGAGTGAAGGCTGGTTTGACTTCAGAAAACTGGAGCGCGCATTGCTCAACTTGCTGCTGAATGCGTGCGAGGTCGTGACGCCCGAGTCCGGGAAAATCGATATCGAGCTGAAGCGCAAAGGCGAGAGCCTGGAAATCCGGATCGAAGA
The DNA here is from genome assembly GCA_003168235.1 of Acidobacteriaceae bacterium. Classification (GTDB taxonomy): domain Bacteria; phylum Acidobacteriota; class Terriglobia; order Terriglobales; family Acidobacteriaceae; genus Acidiflorens. The sequence continues at coordinate 7,108 of PMSZ01000151.1, read as the reverse complement.
CAACGGTCCCGGAATCGCGGAAGCTGTGCGCGACCGGCTGTTCGAGCCCTTTGTGAGCCACGGCAAAGAAAACGGAACTGGAATGGGATTGACGGTCGTGCAAAAGATCCTGCAGGACCACGGGGGCGATGTTACGGTCGACCGGACGTCGGCCTTAGGAACGACATTTCGGCTCAATATCCCGCTGAATCCATCGGCGGAGAGTGCTTTAGCCGTGCGCCATGCCAACTAGGCATGTGTACAACATACTTCCTATACGCGGGCGTATTACGCGGACTCTTATTCGGATTCTTGACGCAGACGCGAAGAGTAAGGGTGTCGTACATGTCCGAAATTCAGAATGAAGTTCAGAATGAAATGCAGAACGAAATGCAAGCAGCAGGAGGCGACATGAGCTTGATCGAGAGACGCTGGCTGGGATGGTTGCGATGGGGGATGCTGGCCGGGTTAATGGCTTGGAGCGTAATCGGCACGGCACAGGAGCCTGCCAATGTCACGGCCTCGGTTTCTTCTTCAGCGAGCGATGCCGCGAATGCCTCCTTGAGTGAGTCGGTGCGTGAGTTGCGCGAGCAGGTGCGCGAACTGCAAGCCGCGGTTGCCGGAATGCGGCGCGAGCTCGACCAGGTCCGCACCACGACCACGCCGCACCACGCCGTGTTGCGCGAGGCCGTGGTGACTAGTCCCGCGAAACCTGATGCCGCTGCGGGCAGTTTGCAGAACGATGCTCCGCCAAGCTTGAGCGCGGATAATCTCAGCGAAAATCAGATCGAAGTCCAGAAAGACGAGCAGAAGAAAAACGCGCGCACCGCCAGTCTCGACGAGGAATATCAACTGCTGAGCGGGAAGGTCGACGATCAGTATCAGACCAAGGTGGAAAGCGCGTCGAAGTACCGCGTGCGTTTGTCGGGCATCGTCTTGATGAACCTGTTCAGCAATCAGGGCGTGGTGGATAGCATCGACCTTCCGACGGTCGCTTATGCGCCATATCCGGGCTACTCGAGCGGGAGTTTCGGTGCGACGCTGCGACAATCGGAGATTGGGTTTGAAACTTTCGGCCCGACCGTGGCGGGCGCGAAGACTAGGGCCGATTTGCAGCTCGATTTGGCGGGTGGATTTCCGGAGGTTCCAAACGGAACCAATTACGGACTCGTGAGGCTGCGAACGGCCACCATGCGCATGGATTGGACGAACACTTCGCTGGTGGTTGGGCAGGATGCGATTTTCTTTTCTCCCAACTCGCCGACCTCGTTTGCATCGCTGGCAATTCCAGCGTTGACCTATGCCGGAAATCTGTGGAGCTGGATGCCGCAGATCAGAATCGAACATAGAGTTGCGCTGGGGGAGGAGTCAAGCCTGTTGTTCCAGGGAGGGATTCTCGATCCGGTGAGCGGGGAAGTTCCGGGCGCATTGCCGGGCGAAACGCCGGGAACGGGATATTACCGGCAGCCGGGACCAGGGGAAGCGTCGCGGCAACCGGCTTACGGGACGCGGGTCGCGTGGACGCATAATGTTTTCGGACAGCCGATGCAGGTGGGCGTAGGAGGATTCTACAGCCGCCAGACTTATGGTTTCGGACGGAACGCCGACGGTTGGGCGGCCATGACGGATGTCGATCTCCCGCTCAGCTCCCGGGTTTCGTTGAGCGGGAAGTTTTATCGTGGACGAGCGATTGGCGGACTGTACGGAGCGTTTGGCCAGAGCGTGGTGTTCAGCGGCGATCCGACTTTGGCCAGCACGCAGATCGAGGCGCTGAACTCGATGGGAGGCTGGGCGCAGTTGAAATACCGTCCGGTGAATAAATGGGAGATCAATGCCGCGTTTGGCATCGATAATCCGTATGCTGGAGACCTGAAGTATTTTCCGTATGCAGTCTCTTACGGGGATGCCACACTGGCGAGAAATCAGGGGAGCTTCTTGAATATGATTTATCGTCCGCGATCGGACCTGCTGTTTTCGGCTGAATATCGGCACTTGACGACTTATTCTCTGGTCGACGGTGGGAACAGCGCGGGACATTTGAATCTGATGATGGGAGTTTTGTTCTAAGAGGATAGAGAGCGGACGGACGACCGTATCGGGTCATCAAGTTATCGGGTCATTTGGTCATCAATGATGAGTTACAAGAAAATCCTGATCTGGGTCGCGATGGCGTGGGCCGGCGCGGGCGGACTGCAGGCGTCGCCGAAGACGCGCGCCGACACGCCTGCGGAGGGAAGCACGACCGTGCGCGGGCGGGTCGAAATCGCGGGCGCTCCGGTGACGATAAGGAAGAGGCATGGAACGATTCCGACAACGGTAGTGTGGCTGACGGCGACGGGCGATGCCGCGGCTGCGAACCTTGACCCTCCGGGCTCTTCGGCGACGTCTGCTTCGTCCGGGCCGTCTTTGTCCGGGCCGCCTTCGTCCAGCAATTCAGCCGATCAGGCGCAGATTCCCCGGCTGGTACAGAGGAACAAGAGTTTCGATCCGCATGTGCTGGTGGTGCAGGCGGGGTCGATGGTGGAGTTTCCGAATCACGATCCTTTTTTTCATAATGTCTTTTCGTTGTTTGAAGGGAAGCGGTTCGATCTTGGTCTGTACGAAGCGGGCACGACGCGGATGGTGCGCTTCGACCGTCCCGGGATCAGCTACATTTTCTGCAATATTCATCCAGAGATGAGCGCAGTGGTGATTACGATTGCGACCCGGTTTTATTCCATCTCGAATGCGGAAGGGCAACTCAGCATGGCGGGCGTTGCATATGGACGATACATTTTGCACGTCTGGAGCGAGGGGATGGGGCCGGAGAACACTCAGCCGCTGACGCGCGAGATCACGATTGGAGAGAATGCGGCGTCGCTGGGAGTGATCCGGGTTCCGGCAGTGGATGGCCAGCACATGGCGCACAAGAATAAATACGGGCGCGACTACGACACGCCGACTCCGAACAGCTCGGTGTATGAGCAGCAGAAATGAATTAGCTACTGCATGTCGTCCAGGCCGCCTTCGTGGATCCATTTCACGGCTTCTGCGATGAGGTCCTTGGCCGGGTGATGGCTGCGGCTGGCGAGCGGCACATTGTAGATAGCGCGATAGACGCTATCCTGCTGGAAGGTGCGCTGGATGACCAGTTTGCCGCTGCTTCCGATAGTTTCAACGGTGAGCGTGAATCTTTCATAATCGGTCGCAGTGATGACGAAGACGGTCTTTACCGAAGGATTAGGTGCGACGTAGCAAACGTCGGGATAGCGCTTCCACAAATCCTTGTCGGTCCACTTCAGGTTTTTCGCCTGGGAAATCCCCTGCTGAACATTACCTTCTTCATCCTGCTGAATGACGGAATAGGTTGTGGCGCAGGTGGTGCGTCCGTTGTCTTTATTCTTGGCGGTGGCGACCGGAGGAATCGCGAGCAATGTCAAAGCCAGGAGCGCATGTCGCACCAGGCAGGTTGGCGCGGGTGAGATCAGGGTCAGTCGAGTGTGTGCTGACGGCATGAAAGCCTCCAGGCGGACGATGCCAGTGTGACTTGGAGGTAATCAGCAGGCAAGGTAACGGCGGTACTCGCGCGAAAGTTCAGTTTCGTGCTCCAATGGCGGACCTTGTTCTTACTTGACAAGGTTCTCACTGTTCTCGTTCAGAATGATGCGTGACACTCTCAAGTAGAGTGTTTTGATGCAAGCCAAGTGGGGTAAGCCAGCCCGATCAGCGCGCTTAGCGACGATGGGGGTGGAACTGAATCGGACGGCGCAGGTCCGCCTGCGCTGGATGGATTTCTATCGCAAGAACAAGAACGTGGCTCTCACCTGCCGACATTTCGGGATCTCCCGCCAGACCTTCTACCGCTGGCTTAAGCGCTATGAGCCACTGGATTTGACGACGCTGGAAGAGCGCAGTCATTGTCCACGGCGACGACGCCAGCCGACTTGGTCTTTTCCCTTAGCAGAAAAGGTTTTGCTTTTGCGGTTGCAGTTTCCGCGTTGGGGCAAAGACAAGCTGGCAGTTCTGCTGCGCCGCCAGAAGGTTTCGATTTCAGTTTCCATGGTGGGCCGCATTCTCAATCAACTCCAGCAGCAGGGCCGGCTGGTGGAACCGCCGCGCAGCGGAGTTCCCGGATCGCGTCGCGCTCTGCGGCCTCGTCCCTATGCCGTGCGGAAACCCAAGCAGTACGCGGCTTCGGAGCCGGGCGACCTGGTCGATGTCGATAGCTTGGACGTCCGTCCCATTCCCGGTGTGGTCTTCAAACAGTTCACCGCGCGCGATGTGGTTTCCCGCTGGGACGTGATTCAAGCTCATCCCCGTGCCACCGCCCAGACCGCGGCGCAGTTTCTCGACACCTTGCAGCACCGCATGCCTTTTCCCATTCGCGCCGTCCAGGTCGATGGCGGCTCGGAGTTTGCCGCCGAGTTCGAACAGGCCTGCCAGCAGCGCGGCCTCCATCTATTCGTACTGCCGCCACGTTCCCCCAAACTCAATGGCGCCGTCGAACGCGCCAATCGCACCCCTACCGAGGAGTTCTATCAAGTCACCGCCTGCTCGCTGGAAATGAAAAAGCTCAATCGTGAACTGCGGCAGTGGGAAAGAATCTACAATACCGTGCGCCCTCATCAGGCGCTCGGCTACCTAACCCCTCTTCAGTTCCTCCGCCAATCCTCATCCCAACGAAAGGAATGAAAGTGTCACCCATCTACTGGACGAGTACACGCACTTGACAACCCATGCCAGGACTTGTATTCTATGCATCGGAATACGATGTATAGGATTACGAGGGAAACAATGAATTTCAAGGGGACTCTTCCCACCCTGATTCTTGAGACGCTGGCGCACGAGACGAGCCACGGCTATCGCATTGCGCAGCAGATCAAGGAACGCTCGGAGGGAATATTGGATTTCAAGGAAGGCACGCTCTATCCGGCGCTGCACAAACTGGAAAACGAAGGTATGGTGGAGTCCTATGAGGGAATGGAGAAGGGACGACCGCGGCGCTACTACCGCATCACCAAATCCGGACGCGGCGCGCTGACAAGGGACCGGGCCGAATGGCGAGAACTTTCACGAGCGATGACGACGATTCTGGGGGAGGCATAAACCGATGGCAGCGACAATAACAACGGCGATGGCGACGACTGGATTAGACAGCTGGCTGCAACAAGCAACGCGGTGTCTGGCGAAGGATTCGACCGCCCAGGTCCAAAGCGAGATTCGGGAGCATTACGAATTGGCGAGAGAATCGGCAATGAACGGCGGCGCGAGCGCCGATGAAGCAGACCGGTTGGCAGTCGCTGCACTGGGCGATGCGAAGACGGCGAACCGGCAATATCGCAACGTGCTGCTGACGTCCGGCGAAGCCCGGATGCTCCGCCAGGGGAATTGGGAGGCGCAGGCTATTTGCTCCCGCTCATGGATAAAGTGGGTGCTTCTGATCGCGGCGGCGGCAGCCGTGTTTTCGGGTAACGAATTCCTCCTAAGAGGGTCGATCATGTTGGCGTGGAAGCTGTTTGCGGGCGGGATCGTAATCGGTCTCTTGTTCGCGGCCCCATTTCTTCCGGTCTACACTCGCTTGGGTGGACGCGTTTTTCGCGGCGTGAGGTGGGTTGCGATGCTGACCATGCTTGGGTTGGCGTTCGGACCGGACGCGCTCAAATGGTCTTGGCTCCTGTTTTCGTGCCTGTGGATGGTGGCGCGGCCCGAATGGACGCGGGCTTCGATACGGCGGAAACTTCCCGTCGCCGAGTGGCCGCGGCATTTGTATCTCTGAGGTGGGCACGCGGGCCGATGCCTACCTGAGGGGCGGACCAACCTTGTGGTAGGATCAGCGGAGCGCATGGGGCGCATCCGGTCCGCGGAAAGGACAGAAGTCCACCCGACGTAATAATTCGTGTTCTGCGAACTTACTTTCTGCCCGTCAAATGCGGACCTCGGGCCCTGGAAAGGAAGTTCGATATGCCTGTAAGACGACTCCCATCAAAAGCTAATCTCGAACATCTGCGGTATCAAGCAAAAGACTTGCTCAGGGCCCATGCTGCGCGCGATGCAGCAGCGGCGCAACTGCTGCGCGAATTTCATCCGCGGTTTGGGCGCGCGACGGACGCTGAGATGTTTGCCGCCGAGCTAAAGCTTTCCGACGCACAGTTGACGATCGCGCGCGAGGCTGGATTTCCGAGCTGGGCGAGACTGAAGCGGCATATTGAAAAGCCGACGCTCTCCGATCAGCTGGATTTGCGGCATCATGAGCGGATTGAAGACGCGATATTTCGCCGGGCGGTGGAGTTGCTCGATTCGGGCGACGCTGCGGGATTGCGGAGCTACTTGAAAGCGCATCCGAAGGTGGCGCAGCAGCGCGTCGTTTTCGAGGGCGGGAATTATTTTCGGAATCCGACGCTGCTGGAGTTTGTGGCGGAGAATCCGGTGCGACATGGCAAGCTGCCGGCGAACATTGTGGAGGTGACGCGGGTAATTCTAGACGCTGGCGTGGAACCAGTGGCGTTGAATGAGACGCTGATGCTGGTGGCGACGGGGAGCGTGGCGCGGGAGTGTGGAGTGCAGCTCCCAATGATCGATTTGCTCTGCGATTACGGAGCAGATGCCCAAAGTGCCGCGCGGGCCGCGGCGTTGCTCGGCGAACATGAAGCGGCGCGCGCTTTAATTGGGCGTGGGGCTCGAATCGACTTGCCGGTCGCCGCGGCGCTGGGCCTGACCGAGGACGCGCGGCGGCTGCTTCCGGCGGCTGACGGGTTGGAGCGGCAACTTGCGCTGTCGATGGCGTCCGATTTCGGGCATGCAGTGATCGTGCGAATGCTGCTGGATGCGGGAGAAGGTCCGAACCGATACAACCCGGTTGGCGGGCATTCACACACGACGCCGCTTCACCAGGCAGCTGGTGGCGGGCATGAAGAAGTGGTGCGGCTGCTGGTGGAACGCGGCGCGCGATTGGATATGAAAGATGTGCTGTGGCATGGGACTCCCGCGGATTGGGCGAGATATGCAGGGAAGGTGAAGATTGAGGAGTATCTTCGGGGCAAGATGGGTGCAGGATCTCACTTGTTGGTTAGCGATAAGACGGGGCGCGCGCCACACACTTAAGCATAAACTGGGCATAAACTGGCACTATGAACATCGACAAGCTGCTGGC
>PMSZ01000073.1 GCA_003168235.1 Acidobacteriaceae bacterium | reverse complement strand
TCTTGTAACAGGGCACGACTTCTATAGCCTGCCCTGAGCGAAGTCGAAGGGTGCCGTTAAGCTGCTAAAAATGCTTCGGCGCTAGCGCCTGAGGTTCGCCTTCGGCCGGAATAAATTTTTCCGCAGCCTGCTAGAGCCTTGTCATTTTCCCGGTCCGCGATCATCTATCAGCGATAGACTAGATTTGTAGCGTCGCCGCCCCGGCGGCCTTCGCGGGAAGCAGGTCGATCCGGCCTAAGGAGAATACTGAATGAATCCTAAGTCGAGGTGGTTCGCAACGATGGCAGCGTTCGTCTTAACCGTGGCATTTCTGAATCTTGACGCACTGGCTGCCGGCAAGCAGACCTTCACCGGCGAGGTCGGGGACTCCATGTGCGGACGGAAGCACATGGAAGACGAGCCGGCGGCGGAATGCACCCGCGCCTGCGTGGCGCACGGCTCCAAGTACGCTCTGATCGTCGGCGACAAGATTTACACTCTGGATACCTCCGACAAAGCTGCTTTGGCCACGCTCGACCAGCAGGCTGGCAAGCAAGCCGCCGTGACCGGTACCCTCGATGGCGACACAATCGCGGTCACTTCGGTTGCCGCGGTTGCCGCGAAATGACCCTGCAGCCCGCGGGGCAGGCCCTGCCGGATGTTCCAAAAAACGAATTTCAAGAACCCTCTTGCGCAACCTGCCCGGCATTGTGATACAGTAGTCCCGTTTTGCCCGGCGCCCTCCCCAAGAAATGGACCGGGCACAGAGCGGGAACCGCGCCAGCGGCTCCCGCTTTTTTCGTCCTGCCGCGAAATTCATATTTCCTTTACAAACCATTGTGTTAAATTGTGCATTCTCCATCTCATAAATTTGCGGGCCGGAGGTTACAGCGTTGGGCAAAGATATGGTTCCCAAGCGGATGTTCTTCACCAAAGGAGTCGGGAAGCACCGCGAGCGGTTGACGTCCTTCGAGTTGGCCTTGCGCGACGCCGGAATCGCCGCGCAGAATCTGGTCCGCGTCTCCTCCATCTTCCCTCCTAACTGCAAGATGCTGGCTCGCAAAGAGGGCGTGAAATATCTCAGCCCCGGCGAAGTCGTCTTCGCCGTCGTCGCCGAAAACTCCACGCATGAAGCCCACCGCCTGCTCGCCTCCTCCATCGGCGTCGCCATCCCCGCCGACAAAAACACCTACGGCTATCTCAGCGAGCACCACTCCTTCGGCGAAACCGAAGACGCCGCCGGAGACTACGCCGAAGAACTCGCCGCCGAAATGCTGGCGACCACGCTAAACGTCGAGTTCGATTCCGACCGCTCGTGGGATGAGAAAAAAGAAATCTACCGCATCTCAAATAAAATCGTCCGCACCGCGAACGTGACCCAATCGGCTGTCGGAGATAAGCGCGGGCTTTGGACTACCGTGATCGCGTCGGCCGTGCTGATCTTTGACTAGGATGCAGTAATGAACCCGCGATACTTGCCGATTGTTGATGGATTGCTTCTCCTTGCTCTTTTTGTAGGAGTACCATCGATTTCCGCTGCGATAGGGTATTTCGCGTGGAAAGGTAGGCCAAGCGGTTTCGACCGCGAACGGTACGGACTATCAGCTCTCACGACCGGCGCTCCGGCCATCGCCCTCATGGTATACACCCAGCGGATGCACGCCGACGTCCGAACTCCGCAGTATCTCTTGCAACTGGCGTGCTTTGCGTGCGGTACAGTGCTTCTTGGCATCGCCGGCGGCTGTTTTGTAGGAGTTTTCACCTATCGGCGCAGCGAGACTTCCTAGTTCTGCGAGATGATTTTCTTCTTCCCCGCCGGTTTCTTCTGCAGCCGCTCCAGCACCGCCGCCACGATCAGCGGCAGCCCTACGGTAGCGTCGACAAACACTTCGCCAAACTTCCCGCCTTCCGCCGGAGGCACAAACTTGCCCCACGACACCGCTTCGCTATAAGGACTGCCCGAAAGCCCGCCCCAGTAAACCGGTTCGGGGCAGATACGCAATCCGTAGTGGTAGCGCTTTAGCGGCAGGTCTTCCCCGCCCCGCCGGTGGCGCAATTCGATGAACGGGCCAAACTGTTGCGACCAGTTCCGCGGCACACCTCCGCCAATCGTAAAAATCCCCAGCCGCTTCTGGCTGAGCAGAGTCGCTGCGAAGTGCTCCAGGTCTTCAAACGGATCGAAGCGGAATCGCGCCTTCCCTTTCTTGTCGCGCTCACGATTCGTCAACGCGTAATCGAGACCAAGCTCTGAATCAGAAAATGCCGGCACAAACACCGGAACATTCTTTTCATACGCCGACTTCAGAATTCCTCGTTGGCCCTTGGCAGCCTTCGCCAGATGCGCCCCAATCGCCCGATTCAACTTGTAGGAGCACATGATTTCATCCGCATCCCAGGCGCTGAATACCGCATGCATCACCCGCTCCACGTCATCGAGATTCTGCTCGGGCTCCAGCGTATCGTAGACGCGGTTGTATCCCGCCTCATACAGCTCCTCGTCGCTGAGTTCGGGATTGTGCCGGAAATGCGCGCGACCGGTCGCTTCCACCAATCCATGAGCCATGAGCGCGCCGGTCGACACGATCGCATTCACAATGCCGCGATCGATCAACTCCGCAATCACCAGGCCTTGCTTGGCCACGGTCATCGCGCCGGCAAGCGTCATCACAATGAAGGCATCTTGGTCGCGCGCCATGGCTTCGAGCACGTCGGCCGCCTCGCCGAGCTGGCGTCCCGTAAACGCGGTGTGCGACATCGCGCGCACCAAATCGTCGATGGAATGGATCTTGCCCAGATCGAGCGGCTCCAGAGGAATCAGCCGATCAGCCACCGGATCGTGCAGTTTTCGGTCGACCCCTGCGCCTTCTTCATGGCTGCTGTGCTGATGATGGCCGTGCTTCGCGACACCTTTTGGCTTCAAAGAAAACCTCCCGTATGAATTAATGATTTTGACCGAAGAAACAATTTACTAGAAGTGAACGAAAAGAAGTGAGGAAACCCCGATACGCGCTTTCATCTGGGCGTAACATTTCACGCGAGTCTCGAGCACTTTGATATCCTAGAGTCTGCTAACAATGACTTTGATAACAAAGAGTTTGATAACAAAGCACGATCATATATTTCTGTAGAAACGCGGCTTACCGCGTCTTCCCGCATCGAACAAGCCGGAGAGCACGTGCCAGATAAATTTACCGTCGCCCTCATCCAGATGTCGTGCGGCCCCGAACCCGCCGACAATCTCGCCAAGGCGCTCGACCGCGTGGCGGACGCGGC
>PMSZ01000317.1 GCA_003168235.1 Acidobacteriaceae bacterium | reverse complement strand
TCATGCGGAAACTCAGCCTGCACTCCATCCGCGATCTGGTTGTGTACGCCATCAAGAACAACATCATTCAGATCCACATGTCGCCACTACTCACGACTGAGGCCCCGAGCCCGATGGCCCTGGCCGTTGCTCATCAAAAACCTCGAGCGCTTGCAGAATAGCCGTGAGTAGCCGACGTTTTCAGTTCGCGCTTCGTTGCGTTGCCCTCCATAGAGCGCTGTTCCGTGACTTGTCAGAGAAGCACTGGCAAAGTTGCGAATTTTCCTCGAAACGTGCTTCTCACGGCGACAACCTTTGCATGTGCTTCCGCGTCCAAAAGTGCGGGGAAAGGACTACCATGCATGCGATTGTTGAGCGTTCGCCTGATTATTTCTCTTATCCTTGGCATCGCGGCAGTTTCATTTGGGTTTTCCTACTACGAGGTGCTCAATGAAAAGCGCGCGCTGCGCGCCGATCTGGAGCGTCGCGCCGAGACGTTGGGCGAGAGTCTCGCCGGCAATGTAGGGCATCTGTGGAATCCCGGGTCTGAGAAAGAACTCCAGCATCTGGTGCAGCAGTTCGGGAATCGTGAACATCTGCTCGGCGTGGTGGTTTATGACCGCCGCGGCGCGGTGGTTGCCGAGACTCCGGAACTCGCTAAAACCCTGACCGCGACTCCGCCGGCCGCGATGCAAGCGGTCTCCCAGGACAAAGAAGAAAGCTCGTTTGCGAGGTTGGATAATCTTCCGGTTCACATTCTCGCGTTGCCGATTCACCGTCAGAACGAAGTGTTCGGCAGTCTAGCCGTGGTGCACGATGTCAGCTACATCCGTGAGCAGAGTCTTCGGGTCTGGCGCCACACGTTCTTCGGAGTTCTGACGCAGGTTTTCCTCATCGTTCTGATTACGCTGCTGATTGTCCGCTGGAGCATCACCGGACCGATTGCGCGTGCGGCGCTCTGGATGCGCGGGCTGCGCACGGGGAAGATTCCCTTCCGCCAGGAAGTGCCGGACCTCGATATGTTTCGGCCCCTGGCGCGCGAAGTGGCTACTATGGCCGAAAGCCTGAACCATGCGCGCCATGCCGCCGAAAACGAAGCCCGCCTGCGCGAAGCCGCCGAATCCATGTGGACAGCGGAGCGATTATCAGTGCAACTCCGCCGGCGCCTGGCCGATGGAGATCTGTTCGTCGTTTCCAATCGCGAGCCTTACATGCACCAGCGGAACGGGACCACGCTCGACGTGGTGGTCCCCCCGAGCGGATTGGTCACCGCGCTCGAGCCTGTGCTCAACGCCTGTGATGGCACCTGGATCGCACACGGCAGCGGCAACGCCGACGCAGAAGTTGTGGACGCCGCCGACCGCTTGCGCGTTCCTCCCGAGGACCCCCGTTACAGTTTGCGCCGTGTCTGGCTCTCCAAAGAAGAAGAGGAAGGTTATTACTACGGGTTCGCCAATGAAGGGCTCTGGCCGCTTTGTCATATCGCGCATACGCGCCCACTTTTTCGAGCCGCTGATTGGCAGTTCTACGAAGAAGTCAACCGCAAGTTTAGGGACGCGGTGCTGCAGGAAATCGAAAATGTCTCTAGACCTGTGGTGCTGGTTCAGGATTACCACTTTGCGTTACTGCCGCGGATGATCAAGGAAAAACGGCCGGATGCGCGGGTGGCGATTTTCTGGCATATCCCCTGGCCGAACCTCGAAGCTTTTGGCATTTGTCCCTGGCAGCGCGAGCTGGTGGATGGCCTCCTCGGCGCGGACCTGATCGGGTTTCACATTCAGTCGCATTGCAACAATTTTCTGGAGACCGTTGATCGCGTGGTCGAATCGCGCGTGGATTGGGAGCACTTCTCGGTGCTGCGCCGGGACCATCGCGCTATCGTGCGGCCGTTTCCCATCAGCGTGGCATTCACCGAAGATGACGGCGTCGAACCCGGCGAACCCGACTTCAACGTCGAACGCGCCACTTTGCTGCGCAATCTGGATGTGGAAGCGACGCTTATGGGAATCGGTGTCGATCGAGTGGATTATACCAAGGGGATTCTTGAGCGATTTCTCGCCATTGAGCGGTTCCTCGAGAGCTATCCAGGTTATCAGGGGAAATTCACATTCGTCCAAATCGGTGCGCCCAGTCGCACGCACATCAAGCGCTACCACGATTTGCTCGCGCAGGTGGAGGCTGAGGCGGAGCGTATCAACTGGCGATTTCAATCCGGCAAATGGAGGCCCATTGTGTTTCTCAAGCGTCAGCATAGCCATCAGCAGATTGAGCCTTATTACCGCGCCGCCGACCTTTGCCTGGTGACTTCGCTGCACGATGGAATGAACCTTGTGGCCAAGGAATTTCTGGCCGCCCAGCGGAGGGAACGCGGCGTGCTGATTCTGAGCCAGTTCACGGGGGCAGCGCGCGAACTGCACGATGCGTTAGTGGTGAATCCTTACGACATCGATCAGACCGCAGAAGCAATCCGCGTTGCTCTTGAGATGGCACCGCAAGAACGCCGCTTGCGCGTCGGTCGCATGCGCAAGGCCATCCGGGAACATAACATCTACCGCTGGGCTGGGAACCTGATCACCGAACTTTGTGAAGTCCGCCTCGATGCGAACGAGGACACGCAGGAAAGATTGCGGACGAATGTGACGGTAGCATGACGCCGCCATTGGCAAGCGCGGCAGCGCGGGAGAGGGGCAGAGAGTTGAGGACAGAGTTGAGGGCAGAGCTGAGATCCCGGTTCAAGTCGTTTTTGGAAACGGTCGCCCGGGCGACTGAGGCCGCCCTCTTGGTCGATTACGATGGCACTCTGGCTCCGTTCTCGATAGAGCGCGACCAGGCCTCCCCCTATCCCGGAATCGCGCTCGCCCTGCAGGAGATCGCGCGCCACGGCCGCACGCGGCTCGCCGTCATCTCCGGCCGGGATGCCAGCGAAGTTCTCGCCCTCCTCAACATTCATCCGCCTCCGGAGGTGTGGGGACTCCACGGGTTGCAGCGTTTGAAAACTGACGGCAGCATCGAGCTGCAGCGCCTGGATCCGCGAACCCGCGAGGGTTTGGCGGATGCCGAACGCTGGCTTGATTATCAGCAATTGCGCGGGAATGCAGAATTTAAAACAGGCAGCGTTGCCATGCATTGGCGAGGACTGACCGAAGACAGCGCCGAGGATATTCGCGCTCGCGTCATGCTCGGCTGGCGGCTGATTACGAAATACGCCGGGCTCGATCTGTTGGAGTTCGATGGTGGGGTAGAAATTCGGGCCGGCCAGTGTGACAAGGGCGATGCGGTCCGCACTTTTCTCAACGAAATCGATGCCGAAACGCCGGTTGCGTATCTGGGAGACGACTCGACCGATGAGGCTGCTTTCCGGGCCATAAATGGGCGCGGCATCAGCGTGCTTGTGCGCTCCACCTGGCGGCGAACGGCGGCGCAACTCTGGTTGAAGCCTCCCGAAGAACTTCTTGAGTTTCTCGGACTATGGCTGAAAGCTCGCGTTGAACGCCATGTCTTCGAAGGCGGCGAGGGTGAACGGATGACAACCACTACTCCATCGACATGCAAGCCTTTCTACTTTAATACGTCGTCCCATCTGTTGCGCATCACTGCACAGAAAGCGACGACGCTGGCCGAGTTTCTGGATGCCTTGCGTGCCTGCTCGGACGATTCGATTTTTCAGCATTCGTTTCGTACTCTGCAGGAGCACCACTTCATACGCGAAGGTTTTTCCAACGACTTTGCGCATTGGGTGTTTGCCTCCTGCAACGAGCCGAGCCTGGCCGAACAATTGGCCAGCGTCGACGTGCGCGAGTTCAGCTCGCTGGGCGAGTTGCGCGATCGCTTCGCGCAGATTGTCGAGCGGCATCTGCAGCTCGATCCTCGGGCTGGAACGCATATCGCCGGCGAACCGTTTTATTTTTGTGCCTCCGATATTGTCGTGATGCCGACCAATCTTGTGGCCGGGACGCTGCAGGAATTCGCCAAGGGTCTGCGAGAGGTGAGCGTCCATTCCATTCATCATCATTTTATTGAGGCGCGGCTGCGGCTCAAGCTCACGTCCAATGATTTTTCACTGTGGCTGCAAGAGGATGTGGGGCTAACGGGTACAGCCCGCCAGCTGGATCGAATCGATATATACACGGCAACACTCGAGGGAGTGCGGGCACAAATCGTTCGCGCCGTGGAGCGGGCCCTGATCTAACGGAAGCCGATCTGACAGATGCTGACATAAAAGTTAGTTACGCTAGGGTGGTGAAAAGACGATGAGCCTTGCGAAAACACAAAATGGAAAGGTCGAGCACGACGAGGTCGGGCTCCCCAATCAACCCTCGCCTCCGAGTTCTACTCCGCACCAGGTTCAGGCCCCGTCCGTTCGAACTTGGGAAACGCCGCCACCGCTTGTCCCGGCTCCGCACCTCGAAGATTATCAGCCGATCATCGGGGCGGCTGAGATTGACGAATTGCGCTTTCTGGCGCGCGAGCTCAAGGGCAAAACGATAAAGATGGTCAACTCCACCGCGGTCGGCGGAGGCGTCGCGGAAATGCTGGACCGTCTCGTCCCCCTGTTAGGCGAACTTGAAGTTGTGGCGCACTGGGATGTGATCACGGGAGGGAATGATTTCTTCGAAATTACCAAGGCCTTTCATAACGCTTTGCACGGCGCCGAATATCAACTGACCGATGCTGCGCGAAGAATCTTCCTCGCCTACAACGAGCAAAACCGCCAACGCATGCAGTTCACGGAGGATATGGTTGTCATCCACGATCCGCAGCCCGCTCCTCTGATCACTTCGCGCAAGGATTCGCCGGGCCACTGGATATGGCGGTGCCACATTGATTTATCGAGCCCCAACCCTCAAGTTTGGGACTTTCTGCGACCTTTCATCGAACAATACGACGCCGCCATTGTTTCATCGCAGTCTTTTGCGCAAAAGTTGCCGATCACGCAGTATCTGTTTTACCCCTGCATTGACCCGCTGTCAGAGAAGAACAAGGAACTCGACGATGCCTTCGTGCAAAAGGTGTGCGACGAGTTCGGCATCGATCGGTCGCGACCCATCGTGACCCAGGTGTCGCGGTTCGACCGATTGAAAGATCCCGTAGGCGTGGTACAAGCCTTTAAACTGGCCAGAAGATATGTCGATTGCCAACTCGTGCTGGCCGGTGGCGGCGCCAGCGATGATCCTGAGGGCGCACTCGTGCTCAAAGAAGTCAAAGAGGCGGCCGGTGACGATCCCGACATTATCATTCTTGACTTGCCACCCTGGTGCGCGCTGGAGATCAACGCGTTGCAGCGAGCCTCAACCATCGTAGTTCAGAAATCCATCAAGGAAGGCTTCGGCCTTACCGTTACCGAGGCGCTCTGGAAAGGGAAGCCGACCATTGCTGGAGCGGTTGGCGGCATTCCTAATCAGATCATCCACAAGTTGACCGGTATGCTCGTGCATTCGGTCGAGGGTTGCGCGTACCAGATCCGCTATCTCCTCACTCATCCGGCGTTCGCCGCGCAACTGGGGCGCAATGGCCGCGAGCACGTCAGAGAGAACTTCTTGATGACGACCGACGTGCGCCGCTGGCTGCTACTGCTGCGGATTTCTCTACAAAATCAGAGGAGCTGAAGGCGCGGCAGAGACTCCGCCGGGTCCCAAAAAACTGCGGGCTAGTTTCTCTGCACTTCAGACTGAGTGGCGGAGCGGACGTGCGAGAGTTGCATCCCATTCTGCAACCACAACATACAGTCGGAGAAACTCGGAGTTGGAGAAGAATTCTCGATATCCTTAGCGATGAAAATCACAAATTCGGATGGTTGTCCTGGGGCAAGAACCGTGGGAACATGTGCGGGCGCCAGCCATTGCCGAAGAAAACGAAACCCACGTAATCCGGTCATTCTTTTGGTACACGTACTGTGCACTGCGCCGTCGGCGAGGCTCCGCACCCGGAACGCAAACCTCTGGCGGCGCTCCGTGCGCATATTGTGGGGCATTGGTTTCGATTTTGCCATGATGCAAGGCGGCAGCGATGCCCGTAGATCCGAACGTGAACTGAGCATGCTGAACCCAAGCCCTCTTGCTTGCATCTCCATTTGCTAAGTTTGCGAGGCCGCTTTATGTTTTTTAGCAGGAGCGAAAACTCATGGCCACGCGGTCGTCGCTAATTCTGTCGTTGCTGCTGGTGCTGTTCTTTCCCTTTGTCAGCACCGCTCAACCACAACCCATTGATGCGGAAGGCCATCGATGGTGGCAGCACGCCGTGTTTTACGAAATTTATCCACGTAGCTTTGCAGACAGCAACAATAATGGCATCGGCGACCTTAACGGTATCAGCTCCAAAATGAGTTACCTGCATGAACTGGGAGTCGACGCCATCTGGATTACTCCCTTCTATCCCTCGCCGCAAGTCGACTTCGGCTATGACGTCAGTGACTACCGGAACATCGACCCCATGTACGGAACTCTTTCCGACTTCGATCGCATGGTTGCCGAGGGTAGGAAACATCGTGTCCGCATCATCCTCGATTTTGTGCCGAATCACACC
>PMSZ01000479.1 GCA_003168235.1 Acidobacteriaceae bacterium | reverse complement strand
TTCTGGCCTTTTTCCAGAAACAACATCATGCCGTAGTAGGCTTCGGGCGAACCCAGGCCATAGATGCAACTTACCGAAGCGACGATCAGCGCGTCGCGGCGCTCGAATAAGGATCGCGTGGCCGAAAGGCGCAGCTTGTCCAGTTCATCGTTGATGGTGGCTTCCTTTTCGATGAACAGATCGGCGGCGGGAACGTAGGCTTCGGGCTGGTAGTAGTCGTAGTAGGAGACGAAATACTCGACGGCATTGTGCGGAAAGAAGCTCTTGAATTCGTGGTAGAGCTGGGCGGCGAGGGTCTTGTTGTGCGCCATGACCAGGGCGGGGCGGTTGGCGGCCTCGATGACTTTGGCGGCGGTGAAGGTCTTGCCCGATCCGGTGACTCCGAGGAGGACCTGGTGCTGTTCGCGGTCGAAGACACCGCGGGTGAGGGCGGCGATGGCTTGCGCCTGGTCGCCCTGGGGCTTGTAGGTGCTGACGAGCTTGAAGTCCACAACCCATTATAGGGGAGCAAGAAGGTTGGCTCGCGGATGCACTTCTGTGTAAAACATGCCCTTTAACACAGGGGTACCCCGGAACTTTGTACTAAGGGATTCACCTTAGACGCTGAGGAAAATGAGGAGTTTACCGAAATGGGGCCTTGGGGCATTGACTGCAGAACCTATGTTTTTCGGTAATAAAACGCGCAATCGAAGATTTCATAGTTAGTTAACAGGAAGACACCCGATTTGGCCGCGTGAATGCAAAATGAGACGCAAAAGGACCCGAATCCATATAGATGTGCCGAGGGGGCATGGTTTGAGCGCCGCTTTGCCGGGCCCGCGCGCGTATCAGTCAGGTGCAGTCGTTATGGCAGTAATGGAAGAGAAGTTCGACCAGGTAGGACCCCGGGAGCGGCAGATTATCGAACTGCTGCTACAGGGTTGCGACAACGCCGAAATCGCTCGGGATTTGCACATTGCCGAGCGCACCGTCAAAGCCTATTTCAACCGCCTGTTTCAGCGTTTTGGGATCCAGGGCGGCATCAAGCGGGTCAAGCTCGCGACACTACTCTATCGGAGGCAATTATGGTTGGAGAGACAGCAGACCGCCGCGGGCCCAGCGACCGCGAACAGTTCATCATTCAGCGCGTAGCCGAGGGTTGTAAGAACCGGGAGATTGCCGATTCGCTGGGAACGACCGAGCACGTGGTGAAGAATTATTTACGCCTGATCTACGACAAGCTGGGATTGTGGAATCGGGTGGAGCTGGCGCTGTGGTATGAGGCGCGGCGGCACGAGCAGGTATATCACGCGTAGGAGAGCGGGTCTCAGGTGTCAGGTGTCAGGGTTCTCAGTTCTCAGGAAATGCTGGGAACCGAGAACCCTTTTATTTTGAAACCACTCCGTTTGATCCCACTCTTGTTTTGACTCCACTCTTGTTTCGACTCCAAATTCCGTACACTTCTCAACTGCCGGCGGCGGCGGATTTTGACTTGCCGTCGCGGGCGGCTACGGTCAGCTCTTTTTCCAGCGAGGAAAAGCGCTGGAAAATTTCATGCAGCCGCAGGGCCATGTTGCGCAGGGCATCGGCTTGCGAACGGACGGTGGCGGGCAGTCCGGGTTCGTGGGCTAGGAGTTCAGCATTGCCGAGCACGGTGGTGAGCGCGTTGTTGACGTTCGTCCTCATCTCGACCATGTAGCGGCCGAGAGTGGCTTCGGCCTGGGCGGAGGCGCAAAGCTTTTCGGCTTCCGAAGCGCGGGATTCGGCCTGGTGGCGGCGCAGCATTTCGCAGCCGATCAGGGCGGTGAGTGCGGGCCAGATGTTGGGGTCGCGCCGCAATTCAAGAACGGCCCTGTCGAACCGGTAAATCTCGCGCGCCGGGTCGGAATGAACCAGGATGGCTGGTTTGCCCGCGGCAATAAGACAGCGCTTGAGTTCATGATTCAGGCGGCGATTGAGGGGTGGGCGCTTCTGGTTGCTCGATTTTTCAACGGAGTAAGCGTCGGCGATGGCGAGATCGTAGTCGCTGCCCTGCAATCCGTGGCAGAAATCCTGATCGAGCACGGTGAATTCCGGGACATGGTGATGGGGAGCGGGGTCACTCGGCCAATGCGCGGTGATTTCGCGCGAGAAGGCGGGATCGCTGGCCAGGATCAGGACGGTCGAATGCTTCATGGTTAGGTGCTGCTGCCGGAATCCGAGGAAGCGCTGGCGGCGCGGGCCATTTTATTTTTTCCGGATGCGCTGGTCTCGCCTGGTTCGGTCGTTTCGCTGGCTGCGCCTTGCAGCGCATCGTCGACAGCGGCGCGGAGATCGACCAGCATACGCAAGGGCTGGCCGGAAGAATATTCGGCGTGGAACATGACTTTCCAGGACTGGCAAATCATGCGCAACCGGCTGATCGGTTCTTCGGGGCCGAACTGGGCGCGGCGGCAATCGACGGTGGAGACGCCGCGGTGGTCGAGTTCCCGCAAGCCATCTTGAATGGCGTTGAGATCGTCTTGCATCAGGCGGAAGAACGTCCGACGGATCATGAAGCTGAAACGCGCGAAAGCGACCATGGCCGAGGGATCGAAATAACGGGCCGCGTTTTGCGTCTTGAGTTTGCGCCCTTGTTCGAGAGTGCCGCTGTGCAGCAATTCGCTGAGACGGCGGCAATGGGACGCGGTCTGGAGAATGGTTTCGAGCGAGCTCAACCAGTCGGGAAGCTTGGGCTGTTGCGGCCCGAGCACGGGCTCGAGCACCTGGGCGACGTAGGCAAGATCCAAGTCGGAGTCTTCGAGACCGGAAGGCGCGCACAACGAAAAATACTGGACGAGAAGAAAGTCGGTCTTGTCGCGATCGCTCGAAGATTTCGTGGCCTTGTGAATGTGGTGCGACAGAAGTTGGCGCAGCACGTCTTCACTGGCCAGCGGCGTGGTTTGCAGGAACTGGCGCAACTGATGGACCTGGATGCGCGCATCCACTTGCTGAAACCAGGCAGCGGCCTGGGCGACGGAATCGGGCGTGGGCGAGAAATGCTGCTCGATGGGGCAAGCGGAAATATCAATGACAAATTCACGCACCAGGGCGCAGTAAACCGGCTGCAGGGCGCCGAGCGTGGCTCCCTGATCTTCGATGGAAAGCGGGGACTTTTGGGATGCAGTCATGATTTCACAATCCAATTGGGGACGTTTTGGAGGAAGCGGGCCGCAACTACGGTCCGTTTCGGGTGATACTGAACCGCGACTACGGAAGCTTCGGCGTGGAGAGAGCCGTCGCTGCTCTCGACCAGAATGCGATCGGCAAACTCCAGCGGGCGATCGACGGCAAACAGCACTTCATGGGGCGTGCCGAATTCGATGACCGTGTTTTGAAAGAAGACACTCTCGGGTTCACGATTCTGTGCGGCGCTGTTTTGGGTGACGCCTTTTTGGGTGGCGGTTTTTTGCGCGGCACCATTTTGCGTGGCAACATGGTCCGGGCCGCTATGGCCGTTCGCGCCGATGCCGTTTGCGTCGCCGTTTGCGAGGCTGCCGGTGCGGCTGAGTTTGACAGGAATCCGCACGGGCGTAGCTTGAGGAAAAAACTTGGCGAGGCGGCTGACGATTTCTGACTCCAGCGCGCGCACGGTGGCCTGGTTGGGCACAATACGACCTCGACTCCTGAGCTTGGGCAGTTTCGAGGATCTTCTGGTCCGGGTTTGGACCAACTGCGAAGAGACTCCTTCTGCTTTATCGGCATTCCATAGTGCACGCTCAGCGCCACAAACTCGAAGGCCATGCACCGTAGTACAAAGTCAAGAAAGCACATGGGTTACACGGGTTGCGGCGGGGCGGAATCGGGCGGGTTTTGAGGGAGTGGAGTATGCGCGTCTCAGAGTGATACGGGGGTCTCAGAATGGGAGGTATTAGGGGGGGAAAGCCATCCCTACATGGAACATCCGATGGTAGATGGTGGCTACCCGGATGGCTGCTACATTACGGTGGTGAATATTAGCTACTTTGAGTTTCGCGCATACGAACAAGTATCATGTTTTGTGACAGTTTTGCTATGTGTGGCTTCTGTTACCGCTTTAACGCCGGGAAGGGCTCCAGAAAATGGGGGACGAAACAAAATTAGAGCATGGGCTCGTGGAGCGCACGATTTTCAGTTTTGTGCTTCAGGAGGTCGTCTCGACCATCGGGGCTGTGCTGACGGGTGTAGCGGTGATGTTAGTTGTAGCCCTAATTAGGGCAACTATATCGTTGCCTAACCAAACAGTCTTGCTTATAATGGGATCACCGTAAGGCGACTGGGCGCAGAAACCGACCGCCGCCGCCGGTTCCGAAAAGCTCCGAAAAAGCTTGTCCAAGTATTCTGCCTGCGGAG
>PMSZ01000275.1 GCA_003168235.1 Acidobacteriaceae bacterium | reverse complement strand
GTTGATACGGTCACAGGCCTCGCCATCGATAGTTCCTGCGTCACGCAATCGAATGTGGCGGCATGCAACGCTTACGTCACGGGCGTCACGACTTCTACCAACGGGCCGAGCAACGGGTTCCCGGCGAACGCCGATGCCTTCCAGCCACAGACAAACGCTCCCATAACCGGCCAGGCATATCCCGGGAACTCTCAATTCTTCGCCAGCAAAATCTACACCTCCGGTACAGGGGCCCAGAGCATGCTCTACTCCACCTACTTCGGAGGCGGAAACTTTGGTGCCACAGACATCGCGTACGGCGGCGGCATTGCTGTGGATACAACGTCGTCCGATGTCAACATGTACTTCACCGGCACGACCAACCAGTTGGGGGTGGCATCGGCGAGCGGCGCTGCGGCATTTCCGCTCTATAACGCCCAGCAGGCCTGTCTCAATGAGTCTGGCGTAATCAACTGCAATAACAACAATCCATCGACCACGGTCGACGCTTTTGCCGCCAAGATCGATCCCAACAATCCCGGCTCCCTCCCCGTTTACTCTACCTATCTGGGTGGCAGCGGCGATGACTATGGCTACGCCATCGCGGTCGATTCTGCCGCCAATGCCTATGTGGCAGGCGCGACGAATTCGAGCTATTGGGCGTGCACCTGCAGTGCCGGATTTCAGCCGACATACGCCGGAACCGGTTCGAACACGAACGGATTTATTGCCAAAATCGGGGCACAGGTTGGATCGACTTATCCGCTAAGCTACTTCACTTATTTGGGCGGCACGGGCCCCGATGTCATCAACGCCATTAGCGTAGATTCGCTGGCCGCAGCGCATGTGGTCGGCACGACCAGTTCTCCCACGGGGACGTTCCCGGTAACCTACAATACCCTCCAGAGCCAGTACGGCGGACCAGCGTCCGACGCATTTGTCGCCCTGATTTCTACGACGCTGGCCGGTTCGTATCCCCTTACTACCCCCGCTGGTGACTTTTCCTGCTATCTGGGAGGCAGCGGCACGGACCAGGGCACCGGAGTCGCGGTTGACGTCTACGGCACCACCTACGCCGCTGGCACCACCTTTTCCAGCACCCTCTTTCCCATTTCCACAGCTCCGTTTCAAGCGCAGTTGGTCGGGACGCAGAACGCATTCGCCACCAAGGTAGGCGCTAGCAGCGTCCTGGGCCTCACCTACCCCAACACCAGTCCGGATCCCAGCCCGGTTGCCGCCGGCACTCAGGTTGCGTTTACCTTCAATATCCTGAATACCGGGCCCGACAACGCTAACCTGGTGACTTTCAACGCCCTGGGAATACCCACCGCCGGACTGACCGGATCAGCCACGGCCAAAGTTACCCAAGGCACGGGGAGTTGCGGTGCCGTCGAGGTATCGACGATCACCTGCGATATTCCAAGCCTCGCGGTCAATCAAAGTGCATCCGTCGAAGTCGATATGACGCCCGCCGTCCCCATAACGGTTAACAACCCCATCTCGATCTCGGGTAACGTCAGCGCAAATGGCGGCCTCATACAGCTGACCATCCCCCAGCCGGACGTCTACGTCGTCGACTTCGCCCTCCAAGCCAACGTCTTGACCCCAACCGTAAACGCCGGAGACTTGGCCACGATTCAGATCAAGTTCTGTCCTACCTCCAACCAGGGGTATTACGCCACCATCACGCCCAGCCAAACCACGTCGCCTTCCATGGTGACGGCAAACACCCCCACATTCGACCCAACCACCGTCCACCTCGCGGGAATCAGCTGCGGAACCACGCTACTAAGCATCCAGACCGTCGCGCGCCCTGTTAACAGCGGCAGCTTGTTGCGCCACGGCGGGTTCTACGCCACATGGATCCCGATCGCCGGCCTGAGTCTCGCGGGACTGGGCATTGCCGCCGGCCGCAAGCGCCGTCGCTGGATGCTCGGCGGCNNGTCTGCTCGCTGCCTTCCTTCTTCTTCTGCCCAGTTGCGGATCGGGCAGCAGCAGCGTCCCCGTCAATGCCGGCACAGCCGCAGGAACTTACATCGTCACCATCGATGGTTCGGCTGGAACGGGGGCCTCGCACAGCACGCAAGCGCAGTTGATCGTGCACTAAACGGGCCGCTTTAGAACCTTGCAGTTTGTAATTAAGGCCTCCGCTACGGCGGAGGCTTTTTCTTGCCCGCATGTGGCCCGGCAGAAACGCCAACCTTCGTGCGCATACCGCTTCGGCACTTCTGGCTCTTTGGCGGCCGCTTCCAAGCCCTTGTAAACGCGGATAATCCAGTTCTTGACAATATTCCATATTGCGATACTATTATTTCAATTTGATATATGACGCTGGGAGAAAAAATCCGCTACCTCCGCGAGGTCGAAGGTTCTCTGCGCGGCTTGAATCGTCCACTCACCCAACAGGAGTTGATGAAAGGCATTCAGGACGAGACAGGCAAGAAGATCAGCCAGTCGTATCTTTCGCAGATCGAGCGCGGTAAGCGTCCGCACATGACGCAATCGTCGCGAACTTTACTGGCGCGTTTTTTCAAGGTGCATCCCGGCTTCCTGGTGGATGACCCCGAGGGGTATCACACGGAACTGGTCAGCGACCTGCGCACCACCGAAGGCCAGCTCGATGTCTGGCTGCTGCAGGGCTCCGAGCGTTTCGCCAGCGATCCGCAGGTCAGCGAAGTGCTGATCAAGGTGGCGCGCGACAAGGACACGCGGCGCTGTCTGTTGCTGCTCGGGGAAATCCTGAACACGCCCGGACTTGCCGACCGTCTGTTTGAAGCGCTGCGTCCGGGGGTTGGGCGTGACGTGAGCACAGCGCCGAGAAGTCGCAGAACGTAACTCGCAGCGTTTGAGTCGAAACATTTGAGTTGAAGCTTATGACTTGGTCCGATTTTTATCTGATCTGTTTCGCCGTCGGCTTTCTGCTGAGCGCGATTTCGTTCGTCGGGGGCGGACTCCGCTGGCATCTGCACCTGCCGCACTTTCCGCATGACGGCGCACACATTGGCGGCCACGCCTCCGCGCATGGTGGTGGCGCGGCGCATGGATCGGGTGCGGACAGCGGTCACGACGTGCAGGTCTCGCCGTTCAACTTCGTCACGCTGACGGCATTTCTGGCCTGGTTCGGAGGCACCGGTTTCCTGATTACACGCTTCTCGAGAGTTTGGTTCGCCCTCGGGTTGTTGATCGCCCTGGGAGCGGGGTTCTTGGGCGCTGCACTCGTGTTCCTTTTCCTGACGCGAGTGCTGATCTCGCACGAGGAAAACATGGACGCCGCCGACTACGAAATGGTCGGCGTGCTGGGACGAATCTCGATGCCAATTCGCGAAAACGGCACAGGAGAAATCATCTACTCGCAGGCCGGAACCCGCCGCACCTGCGGTGCGCGCAGCGCGAACGGTACCGCAATCCAAAAGGGCGAGGAGATTGTGGTCACGCGCTACGACAAAGGTATTGCCTATGTCCAGTTGTGGGAGGAGATCAGCGGCGAGCAGCAAGCAGCGAAGAGCTGAGAGCTGGAGTTGAGAGATTTTGATTTTCCTGGAGGCAGTTATGTTCGGCATAGCAATTGAAATCTGGGTCATCGCGGGGCTGGTCGTATTGGCGACCTTGTTCCTGATGAGCATGCTGGCTCGCTTATACCGCAAAGCGGGACCGCATGAAGCGCTGATCGTCTATGGCTTTCGCGGGACCCGCGTGGTTCAGGGACACGGTACCGTCATTTTTCCGATGGTCGAAAACTGCAAAGACCTTTCGCTCGAACTGATGTCGTTCGACGTGGCCCCGCAGCAGGACCTTTACACCAAGCAGGGTGTGGCTGTCACCGTCGAGGCCGTCGCTCAAATCAAGGTGAAGTCCGACAAGGAGTCGATCCTCACCGCAGCCGAGCAATTCCTCACCAAAAGCGATCAGGAGCGCGAAAGCCTGATCCGTCTGGTGATGGAAGGCCATTTGCGCGGCATCATCGGACAACTCACCGTCGAAGAAATCGTCAAGCAACCGGAGATGGTCGGCGATCGCATGCGCGGCACCTGCGCCGATGACATGAACAAGATGGGCCTGGAAGTGATCTCCTTCACCATCAAAGAGGTCCGCGACAAAAACGAATACATCACCAACATGGGCAAGCCCGACGTCGCCCGCATCAAGCGCGATGCCGACGTCGCAACCGCCGAGGCCGAGCGCGATACTGCCATTAAACGCGCTCAGGCGACGCGCGAAGCCGCGGTTGCAAAAGCGCAAGCCGATCAGGAGCGCGTGCTGGCGGAGACGCTCTCGCAGGCCAAGCAAGCCGAATCGCAGCGCGACCTCGAAGTCAAGAAAGCGCAGTACCTCGAAGTCACGAAAAAGCAGCAGGCACAAGCCGACAAGTCGTATGACATTCAATCGAATGTCATGCAGCAGCAAGTCATCACCGAAAGTGTGCGTGTACAGCAAGTAGAAAAAGAAGGACAGGTCAAAGTCCAGGACGCCGAAATCGCACGCCGCGAAAAAGAACTGATCGCGACCGTCTTGAAAGGTGCCGAAATCGAGCGTCAGCGCATCGAAACCCTCGCCGCCGCCGAAAAGCAGCGTCTGATCGCGGAAGCCGAAGGCCAGGCATCAGCCATTCGCGCCCAGGGAGAAGCCGAGGCCGAAATCATCTTCAAGAAGGGCGAGGCCGAAGCGAAAGCCATGAACGTCAAAGCCGCAGCCTATCAGGAGTACAACCAGGCCGCGGTCGTAGACAAACTGATCACTAGCTTGCCTGAGATTGTGAAAGCCCTGGCCGCTCCGCTCGCCAACGTGGACAAGATCACAATTGTCTCGACCGGCAACGGCGATACCGCAGGAATGAGCAAGATCACCGGCGACATCACGAAAATGGCGGCACAGGTGCCAGCGCTGTTCGAAACGCTCAGCGGCATGCCGCTCGGAGAACTGTTGGGCAAGGTCCGGCAGATTGGCGACAAAGCACCGAAGCCGGAAGAGAAGCAGTAAGGCAGTCGTTGGCCGTTTCGTCGATGGTCGTCGGGAATCGCAGTTCCGCAGCACCGCGGGCGGCGAATTGCGAACGACCATCGACCAACGACAAACAACCGATTTGAGGAGGTATCACGTGCACGAAGAACTTCATCACGCTAGATCGATGGCCCTGTCCGTAGCGCTCGGAGGCGCCATGGGCGCGGCCATCGGCGCCGCAACTGGACACATGGGAATTTGGGTCGCCGCCGGAATCGTAGCTTACATAGCTATCTCGCTCGTAGGCGGCGCCTGGAAAAGAACGAACCACTAACTACAGCAGCAAAGGAGTCCCTTATGGCACTACTCGAACGCGTTTCCACCCTGGTGCGGGCGAACCTCAACGATCTGATTGACAAAGCTGAGGAACCCGAAAAAATGATCAAGCAAGTCATCCTCGACATGCATAACCAGCTCTTGCAGGTCAAAACGCAGGTCGCGATCGCCATCGCCGACCAGCATCTGCTGGAGAAAAAGAAGAACGAGAACGATGACAAAATCAAAGAGTGGATGCGCAAGGCCGAACTCGCAGTAGACAAGAAACAGGACGACCTCGCGCGCGCCGCCCTGCTCCGCGTGGAAAGCTATCGCGACCTGAGTGCGAATTTTGCACAGCAGCTCGACGACCAGAAAGCCCAGGTCGAGAATCTGAAATCGGCTCTGCGCAATCTCGATCAGAAGCTGGCCGAGGCCAATGCCAAAGCCGACCTGCTGATCGCGCAGCATCGCCG
>PMSZ01000202.1 GCA_003168235.1 Acidobacteriaceae bacterium | reverse complement strand
TTTCTTGTTCTCGCGAGGCGTGTCGGAGTCTCGGTCGTCTTCGTCTTTCGCCACTCCGGGTTCAGGTTCGGCGGCTTCGTGCGCTTCTTCGCCGCCACGCCTATCGACCACTCCGATTTGGGTCAGCCGTTCGATGCGGCCGCCCACCCAGCCGAAGCAGCCTTCTTCATCCGAGTGTGGGTCGAACACCCAGGCCACTTGCCCCGGAGAGGAAAAGAAATTCTTATGAATGAAGGTGTCATGATCAGAAAGAAAAACACCAAAACCGGGATGCGAGTGGTACCAGCCCACGATCCGTTCCGAGGGATACTTTTGATCCTTCACGGCATAGATGTGCTCCCATGTGTCCTGCGTGAAAGTGACGTGGGCACCGGCCTCCTCGGCATTCTGGCCCTCGATGCAGGCCGCGACGTCGATGCGGTGATCGCGATCCTGCCCGATGAGCACACCACAGACTTCGGTTTTGCTGTTGGAGCGCGCGTGCTGCCGGATCTGGCGGACAACTTCGCTATCCACGACCAGAGCGGGTTGCGCGCTCGACGGTTTTGCTTTGGCCTTCATGACTTCAACGCGATGGAAGCTTTCTGTCCAGAAGCGAGCGGACCGAGCACCTGCGACACATCTCCGTACGGGATATACGCGATCTCGCGCGGTCCAGTCCGTGCGATAAAAACATCAAGCAACGGCAAGCCCAGCTTGCTCACGTGCCTGCCGCCCAATTCCGCTTCGCCCGCATACGAATGCAGTGCAACCACAGTCCGCAATTGACCATCCTTCTTACATTTTGCTCGCTCAAAAGGAACATTTCCCACGGGCTGATAGAGTTCCTCTTCTTCGTTACATGCCGGACAGACAAACTTCTGCACCACGTCGCGGCTGAATTCAATCACGACTTCGGGTGATCCTAAATCCGACTGCGCTCGCTGGCGCAACTCGGCCAGCGTCAACTCCTCAGAACTCTCGCGCAGATGCACAATCTGAGGCAGAGTGTAGTGGCTCATGCAGTCTGGATTCTCGGTGTACTCGACGACGTAGGAAGAATGATTCATTCCCTCAAAAACGTAGCCCTTGCTGGCGAGGGTCGGCAACCCATGAATCAACTTCATAGCTTCCTGCACCTGCACCCCCGCAATGATCGAAGAGATCGTCGGCGTTGTGGCAATCTTGCCTTCCACTGTCTGCTCCAACACCAGCAGGTTGCATGACATCCTTTTCTGCAGCAAGGCCCAATCCACTTCTCCCAACGTGCATTCATAGCAAGGAGCAATTCCGGGCAAGAAAACCCGGGCAACACCGTTGATCCCCTCGATCGCCCCGTCGATCCACGGACGATTCATCTTCCAGGCCGAGCGATTGATCCACAATCGGGCTTCGCGATTGTCCAGTCCAGCCACGATCACGTCACTCCACTCGAACAAACCCAGGCCGCAGCCGTGAACCACGTTCGCCACGAGAGAATGTACGGTGGCATCGGGAGCCAGCGACTTGTAGGCGCTTGCCGCGGCATCGGCTTTGAACTTGCCCACATCCTCCAAGCGATAAAGAATAGCTCGCGAGAGATTCGATTCCTCGATGTGGTCCAGATCTACAACCACAACTTGCGTGAAGCCGAGAAGCGCCGCATTCTTCAGAATCTCGTTGCCCAAAGCGCCCGCGCCGATCACCAGCAGCCGGCACTTGGCGATCTTTTCCTGGTCCCACCAGGAAATCAGCCGCAGGCGGCTGAAGCGATCTTCGCGCACGTTACTGTCGAATCCTTGTGCCATGGAAAATCTCAACCGGCGGTGATCTCAGGCTGCAGCCGCAGGATGTCTCCGTCGCGCACCTGTGCGTCGGCCAGGGTTTGTGCATCCTGAATCTGCCGGCCGGAATTCTTGTGATGGAATTTGTAGCTCAAAGGCGCTCCATCGGGACCGTTCGTCGGCAGCCGCAGTTTCTGCACCAGCACGGCCACAATCTTGTTGCAGGGAGCGTCGTCGGGCAGTTCAACCGGAACTCGTTTGTTCTCGGTAGAGTCGTAAACGGTAACATTGATGTTAGGCATTTTTGTCGAGTCCATCCTGGATCAGGTTCAGTTCTGTCCTCCGGCCGGCACCGTTTTTTCTAAAGCCTCATCGTGCGTAACATAGTCGCTCAATCGTCGCCGGCCAGAGCTTGCGAAGTCCCAGGCGGAGCCATCCAGGAGCGCGTCCGCACGCACGGCAAAGTTCAGGTTTTCCGCGTTGGGATCGCCCTGCTTGTCGACCATCGAAGTGACAATCGCCAACAGGTTTCCGCGGTCATCGAACACTGGGCCGCCGCTGTTGCCCGGACTCACCGGCGCCGACATCTGAATGGTGGTGCCTTCCATGCGGGAAATGATTCCGGTGCTCAGGGTGAAGCGAAGCCCCTTCGGGTGCCCAATCACGAAAACATTTTCGCCTTCGCTCGGTGGCGCCGCCTTCGGGACCGGCTGCACGAATGTCGTATTGCCTCCTTCCCGCGGCACCCAAAGCAGAAGCAAGTCCAGATTTCGGTGGCGCGCCACTACATCGGCCGTTCCCCAGGTTCCCGAAGCCATCGCAATCAGAACACGCGAACCGGCCTTCGCGACACTCCAGGCGGGACCATCGACCACATGCCGCGCGGTGACGAACAAATATCCCTCGGCATTGGCCTGCAACAGAGTACCTGCCCCCAAACTCCCGGTAGGCATCTCCTCATGCGTCAGCCACGAGCGCTGCGAGGGACAGATCACAGCGACCAGAGGTTTCAATTTTTCGGAGACATCCTTGGCGGACATCGGAGCCACGGCCGGCAGACTGGGAAAGGTTTGCTCATCGAGTTCGCTCAACCCGAGTCCGGCAACCGGCGGTAGCTGAGCGAAGGAGAACAAAAACACGATTCCAATCGAAGTCACGATTCCGCTCACGACAAGCAGTGTGGCCAACAAAGAGGTCCACTCATAGCGCGTGCGCGGCGGCAACCCGCTCATGGCTACACGCAGAACTATAGCGACCAGGCAGAGCAGGGGGAGGACCAGCACCAGCGGAGCCAGAGTCCACTTCGCCCAGCGCGGGACGGCGGGCGCCAGTTTCGGCTCCAGTCGAGCAGGCTGTTCCGCGGGAGACTGAGTCTCCTCCACCTCGGCCGAGCTAATAACTATCTTTTCCATTTAAATAGCGGCAGACTTACGACGGGCAGTTAATGGGGAAGGAGCACATTTTGTTGTATATTTCCACAAATTGCAAGGCCAGAGTTATCGGTGGCATAGTGGGTCAATGCGCGAACGAGGCAGCTTAATACAGCTCGTTGTCAGCTGCAAGCGGTTGTTGGCAGGCAATCCTGTTGGATTTGACTGTCCAGAAACGGGCTTCGAGGAACTTGATCGGGTTAGTAGCGCTAACTCGAGGTGCGGGCACTGACCAGGTTCTTGCCTCGCGTGCTTGAAGATCAACTGGGGTAACGGAGGAAAGGCTACGGAATAGACTGCAAGTGCGAACGCCAATTTCGATCCTTTATAAAAGGGCGCGTATTCGAGGGTTTTCCAGGCTTCGAGACAGCTCTTTTGTCAGATAATGATGAGCGGGTACTCCAGAATCGAAGTGTATTCGGCCCGACCCACACACAGCGGGCGCGAGGCAATCAAGCATGTGTCCATCTCCTGGCGACGCAACTACTGAATCCGCCCCTCCGCCAGAGCGAGAGGAGCGGGCACCCGAGGATCTTGCGGGTGGCGGCTCCCGGTTCAACGGACGGCTACGCGGAATGCTGGTCGTGGCTATGGTTGCGCTCGTTGTAGGCACGCTTTTGCTGGCTGGTGTAGAGCGGAAAACCCGATCCAGCGAAAGTGGCTCGCAAGCTTCGAGTGCCCAGGTCGAACCTTGCGTCTTAATGGCACAACCGAGGCCGTGCAATCTCGTGCCATCCTCGCGCCGCTTCTGGCAGGCGAGCAAGTCGGCACACTTACGATCGCCAAGTTGGCGCTCGGCGGAAGCCGGGTGAAACGTGGAGATATTTTGGTGGAGTTCGACCGCCAGGCCAAGCTGCGCAATTTCATCGACAAGCAGGCGGATCACAGCTCCCTGGTCGACCAGGTAATCGAGGAGCAGGCCAAAGAGAATGCAGCTCGCGCCAAAGATGAAACGGAGATCAAGCAAGCGGAAGACAATCTGAGCAAAGCTCAGCTCGAAATGCAGAAGGTCGAGCTCCTCTCGCGCATCGATGCCGAGAAAGCCCAGGAGGACTTGGACGAAGCCACGGCCACTCTGCAACAACACACGTTAATTGTCATTGTAGGGTCTGCTGGGGAAGTTCGGTGGTGATCGCACCAACAATCACCATCAGCACCGAGATCACGATGGCCATGATCGGACGGTTTATGAAAAATTGCGACATGGCTTAGCGGACCTCCGCATGGATTGTGGTTGACTTGGGTACGACTGGAGTTCCGTCTTTTACTTTTGCCACCCCTTCCACGACGAGCTGATCATCTGCCGTCAAGCCCTCGTCTATCACCCACATCGTCTCGGTCTTCGCGCCGGCTTTGACTGAGCGAATGGTAACTTTGTTGTTGGCTCCCAAAATGGCAAGCTGGTAGCCTCCTTGAATTTCTTTGACCGCACTTTGAGGCACCAGCAGCGCGCCTTTTTCGAAGCTGGTCCGAATCCGCACACGCCCATACTCCCCCGGACGCAAGATATTTCGTGGGTTGGGGAAAGCCGCCACGAGGCGCATGGTGCCGGTATTCGTATCTACTCGACGGTCCGTCCAGAAAATTCTGCCCTTGTGCGGATATACCGTGCCGTCAGAGAGAATCAGCTCAGGTGAGCTATTAAACAAATCAATCGGCTGCCCCGTGGAGCTAAGGTGCTTCGCCCGCAGATACTCCTGTTCGCTGACAGGGAACTTTAATGGGATCGACCTGCGAAACTGACGTCAGCTGCGAGGTCGGGCCCACAAGATTGCCCATTTGAACTTGGGCACTCCCTGCAACACCGTCGACAAGCGAAGTAACCTTGGTCCAGGCGAGATCGAGTTCTGCTCGTTCCACTGCGGCCTTGGCTGATTCGACCTTAGCCTCAGCAGCGCGTTTGGCCTGGATCTCGGTATCTAACTGTTCCTTGGGGACAGCCTTCCGGGCTACGAGAGGCGCATCGCGATTCACGTCGAGTGTACTCTTGCCCAGTTGCGCCTCTGCTTGACCAAGTTCCCCCTTGGCGCGGTCAAGAGTGGCCTTGAATGGCCTCGGATCAATCTCGAAGAGAACCTGTCCCTTCGGTACCACTGAACCTTCTTTGTAATCTTGGCTGATGATGTATCCCGAAACCTGCGGCTCGCCGAGACTTCCAAAGCGCTGAAACAGGTGATTGAAAACTAGTTCATTCAAAGCATGCGAAAATGCGGCCTGTGCCGTGATTGTTCGCTGACATCCGTACAAAATCGCGTCACTCTGCTGCCGCATTTGCGTGGGTGGCATGGCATGGCAACTCTGGCCATTCGGAAAACGGGACTAACCAGAACTCGGTTCACAAATGCCAAAGACGAAGTCGAGGATCAGGTGACAGGCTGTCTGCATTCATGGCGGAGTCAGAATTTGTTCTGTTCGACTCCGCCCGCAAATCCTGCGACTTGCATTCTCGCTGCGGCTTGGTCAGCGTCCGCTCACTTCAAAGCGCACAGGCTTTGCTGTCGCATTGATGTTCGGATCGTAGTATTCGTACACGCGCGAGGCGAACGCCTGCGCGTGGATTGGGTACTTCGCTCGGAGCCGGTACCGCACTTCGAACGAATCGCGCGGCCCGATCGAATCGAAATATAAGATCGCCTGCGTTGCCGTCATACTGAATTTTTCCAGCCGCCCGCTTTTTGCGCCCGCGGTTTTCTCCACCATCTTCTGCAAGTCTTCGCTCAGGAATTCGAATCCGGGAGGAATCCCCAGATCCACCATCACCATTTTTGCAGTCTTATCCAGATTGTTGCGGATTTTCGCCGTCCCCGTAACTATCTCATCGTGGGCGAGCCGTGTGCGATCGTACTTTACTTCGATTGCGAGCGCTTCGCGTGTTGTCGCTTGCTCCCACGGCACAAAGTACCGTCCGGCGATTTGATACGCCAGTCCGCCTTTCCCGGAAAAACGAATCTCAATCTCGTTGTCACGGTCCGCGCCCGTTTGCGGCAGGACGAACTCGTGGAACAGATCGTTGTTCTCCTTGTTGATCTCCAGGCTCGCGACCTTCTTCCCATCGAGCAGGATCTCGGCTGTCCCGCGGGCGTCGCTCCCGCTTTGTTCGGATGCCCTCAGCAGCGCGCGCAAGGCCATGATCGTTGCCTGCGTCGTCCCCCAATTGCCGTCGCCATTCTTTTTTGAAGCGATCCACGAAAGCGACTTGCGGACGACATCGGTGTATCCTCCGGCCTTGAGAAACGCCTGCACTGCGAGCCCTGTCGTCTCGACGGCCGCGCTGTCGCCAGTCGCATAGACACTGGTTTCGTCCGCCGACCACCACACGAAGTCGCCCTTTTCCGTTGCCGCGTCCCTTAACATTGCCAAGGCTCGCCGCGCGAATTCCGAGTCCTTGCCGTTTTCTACCGCGAAGTTCGCAAACACGGCGATCGTGTACGCGTCCATCTTGCCGTCGAGATGTTTCTCGACAAACTGCCTGGCCTTCTCAATCGCGGGTCCTTTGTAATCGGCCGATTCGAGCGCCCACGCGATGTACGCGGTGATGCGCACCACATCCGCATTGAAGCGGTTCGTCGCGCCTTCGTTGATGAACTGTGTGTCGGGCCTCCAGCTTCCATCTGGCTGCTGCTGACGCACCATCCAGTCGGTGGTGCGCGCAATCACTTGTGGGTCCACGTCATAGACCTTCGCCATGTCGTGGAATTCCATCAGTCCATATGCGGTGAGAATCTTGTTGGCCGGAGCGTTGCCGAACCATGAGAATCCCCCTCCCGTAACCTCGAAGGTCAGGAGGCGCTGGTAGCCGGTTGCGACGAAGCTTTCGGCCTTCGCGTGAATCTCCGGCGTCAGCTTCTTTGTCCGCTTCATGTAATCGAGCGCCAGCACATTCGGATAGGTGGCTGACGAAGTCTGCTCGAAGCAGCCGAAGGGCATGCGCAGGATGCTGTCCATCCCCTCGATCACCTGGCTCAATGGCCCGGGGTAGAGCCGGACTAAGGTCTTGCTTGCATCCGGGATGGAAATTTCCGGGAAGCTCACGGTATGACGCACCGACGAATCCAGCCGTCCGCTGAAGACGGTCTCCTTGGCCTCTCCATTGGGCACAACCTCAATCTCGCGCCCAACCGTGTCTTCGCGCTGCGAGCCGCCTTTCATGCGGCCGCTGAGCGTGAGTTTGAATTTGCCGATCTTCTCCGCCACGATGGTGAATTGCGCCGCGCCTACCTGCCCGGCGCCGACCGAGACGCTTCGCTCGCCGGCTCCTTCCAGAGAGAACCAATCCCCGGGTTCCAGTTTCAAATCCACGTCGCCGGCATGGCCTGAGTAGTTGTACACAGCCACGGGGATCGAGACCATATCTCCCTGCGTCAGGGTCACGGGAAGATCGAGGTCGACAAAGAAATCCTGGAAGACCTTGAGTTCCGAAGTTCCGGTTCCCAGCGCGCCCGTTTGCGTGGAGGCCAACATCGCCATGCGCCAGGTCGTAATCGAGTCGGCCAGCGGGATCGTGACGCTCGCCTTGCCTTCGCCATTGGTGAGTATTTCGGGATTGATGTAGAGCGCCTCGGGGAAGTAACTTCGCACATGACCGGCCGGCGCGGCCGCAGCGCCCGTCGCGCCTGGCCCGTCTTTCGCCCTCGCCTCTTCCCTGGTTTTCTTGGCGTCCTGGAGTTGCGCCAGTTCCGTAAAATTCCGCCCGTTCAAAGGTAAGGCCTGAGGGACAGGCCCACCGATTACTGCGTTCATTGTCGCCACTTGGGCCATTCCCGCTTCAACTTCCACCATTTCATTGACGGCGCCGATCTGCAATGTCGCAGAAAGAACACCGCGGTCGCGGGCCGCGAGGGAGATCGCTCGAACGCTGGTTCTGAATCCAGCCGACTCGACTTGCACCCAGTAGCGTCCCGGAGGCAATGCCGCGAAAGAAAACTTTCCTGCCGCGTCCGCAACGGTATTTCGTCTGCTCTTATCCTCCATGCGCTGAATCTGAACTCGCGCGCCCGAAACCGCTGCGCCACTCACATCCGTGACCGTGCCGTCGATTTCGGCAAGACCATTCTCGGGGCCGACGCCGTGCTCCATCCGCATCGTGATCGTATTTTCCGCCGACCTCCACGCATTCCATTGCGGCTGGCTCGACACCCACGCGGTTCTGGGCTCCAGCCACAATGTAAGATCGTCCGCCGTGCCAAACGTGCGGTCGGGACCCGCGCTCGTCACCCGGTACGAGCGGTAGTTTCCATTCCGCCACGGCGCAGCATCGATACGCAGCTCTGTACCCCATGCATCGCGCGCAAGGTGGCCGCTTGCGTCTCTCAGTTCTTTAAATGCCATATCTTGCTTGCGGTCGAGGTCGGTCATCTTCGTGGCAAGTTCCCGGACGTAGTCGAGAAGCGCATCCCGGTACCGCGCCATGTAGTCCGCTTTTGCCGTCTCGGGCAGTGCGCGCCCCGTCTCGCTCTCGAGCGTGTGCGCCGCAACCGTTTCCGCTGCGGCAAACAGCGCCCGAGCGGCGCGATCATGCGACTCGTCGGATTCGTCTTCCGCCGGCTCGATAACCTGCGTCGAAGAGAGCGAATGAATTTCGTAGTGCGGCTTCATCAATTCCTGTTCCAGGTAGAAGAAAACCTTGGCGAAGCCCGGCTGTTTCTCGGCGAGCGAGAAGACCGCCTGATCCACAACCTCTAGTCCCAGCGCGGCGCTGACACCTTCGCCTTTTTGATTGGTCACGTGGAAATGCACTTTTGCTTCGCCGCCGGGCAAGTAACTCCTGGCGTCGGCCACGGTTTCAATATGCAACTCCTCGGCAGGTTGCACGAAGACCAGCCTTTGGTCCTCGACCTCGCGGCCGCTGCGCCCAATCACGTAGGCATTGATCGTCAGTGTCCCGCTCATCTCCGGACTGACGACCACGCTCATCTCCGCGCGTCCGTTCTCGAGATCAACATCGCGCGTCAGAATCGTCTGCCCATCGCGCACCAGGTCGATGTAAGCCGCGCCGCGTTGCTGCGTCGACAGCACCGCGATCTCCATGCGATCACCGGGCCTGGCTACGGCGTGTGATGTGCGCACCAGCACCTGATCTTCTCCGGCGCGCGTCTCCAGCGTCACGTTATCCGAGGCGCGATTGCCTTTGTGATCGTCGGCATCGATGCGCAAAACGCTGTTGGCGTCATTGCCCTGAATCCGAACTGTGGCAATTCCGGCCTCGTCCGTCTGCACTCGATCCTGGGCAGCGGCCGTGCGCACTACCAGGTCCGCTTTGGCTGGCGTTCCGTCCGGATACGATGTCAGAACGAACACTTCATTCTCCAAGCCCCGCACCAGCTTGCCGCCTTCAGGAACAAGCGTAATCAGCAACGACGTTTGGCTTACGGTGATCGGCTCGCCGCGTGTCTCCAAGTGCTCGGCCGCGTCCTTCACCGTGGCTTCCACCACGACCGGCGCCGCGCCGTGGCGCTTTCCGTTGCCGGCAAAAAATTGCGGCAACACCAGATCGAAGCGATAGGCACCATCGCGATCCGTGCGCCCCTTTGCCGATGCCGCTTCGAAAAGCTCCGCATCCATCCCCGACGCCTTCATCGTGACCGATGCATTGTCCACAGGCTTGCCAAAAAAGTAATTCGCTTTCACGGCGCCGGTGACGTGATCGCCAGGCCGGTAATCGCGCTTCGGCTTGCCGTTTTTCGAATCGAACTCGATCGCCACGCGGAACTTCGGCAATAGATAGCGCTCCACATTTACCGCCAATTCGGCGGTGCTCGCCTCGCCTATCTCGGCGCGAACGTGATATGTTCCCAGATTCACTTCGTCGGCCAGCGTAAATTCCGTCGATGCCACGCCGAAATTGTCCGTCGCGGTGCTTTTGCGGAATACCTTATTTCCTCGCGGATCCTCTACTTCGAAGGTCAGTGCGCGGCCGGCTGCGGCATGCCGGTCGGCGCGGTCCAATGCCAATGCGCGCAAATGAATGGTCTGCGAAGGCTGATAGATCGGCTTCTCACTCGTCAGCAGCACAGAGACTTTGTCTTCCAGCTGAACCGTCTCCGTGGTTTCCACGTGGCCCAGCGGCGTGTCGGCCGAGAAG
>PMSZ01000552.1 GCA_003168235.1 Acidobacteriaceae bacterium | reverse complement strand
TCTTCCGTGCTCATCACCTCGGTCACCACCGGAAGCCCGGTCAAATCGCGCGCTTCGCGCAAGATCTTCAACGCTTCGATTCCCAAACCCTGGAACTCATATGGCGAGGTCCGGGGTTTGTAGGCGCCGCCGCGCAGCATGTTAGCGCCCGCGCGCTTGACTCCCTCGGCGGTTTCGAGCAGTTGCTCTCGTGACTCTACCGAGCAGGGCCCGGCAATCACGACCACCTCCGGACCGCCGATTCTTATGCCGCCCGTCTTTCTTGCGCCAACCGCCTTTGCGCCAACCATGTCTGCGCCAACCACGACTACCGACCGTTCCGGCCGCGTTTGCAGGCTAACCAGCTTAAACGGCTGCGCGATCGCGACTACGTTGTCCACGCCCGGCGCGACCGAAAGCGCCTCAATTTCATGGCGCCGCCCGCCGCTTCCGACGGCCGCGACAATGGTGCGCTCCGTACCGCGCGTCACGTGCGGCTGAAATCCGGCTTCGCGGATGCGCTGCATGATGTGGTCGATCTGTTGTTCGGTGGCGCCGTCGGACATATTCACAATCATGGGATGACCTTTTCCGTTTCGCCCCAACAAAAGAAAAGGCCGCGATTTGCATCGCGGCCTCGGGCGGAATCTTTGAGCTGGTTTTTATTGCTTTACTGGGTAGCTCCGATTCTGCACCTCCGCCGCAAAACCAAACCAATAGCGGCCAAACGGGCGGAAGTTGCTGAATCGTTCCATAAGATATGCTGCACCTTTGCTTGCCAAATCGATCTTCTTAAACTTCGGGAATAATACTCGGGGGAAACTTCGACTACTGCGTCCCCAGAGAACTGGCAACACTGGAAAATGCGTTATTGGCATTGCTTCCGATAAGACGTACCGTGCCGATGACCAATACCAGGATGACAGCGAGCATCACAGCGTATTCAGCGATGTCCTGCCCCTGTTCGTCCGACCAAAGATTACGGAAAAACTGAACCATACATCCTCCACTGGGAATAGAAATGTTTCCCAACAAACTTGTGTGACGTAATAATGCCGACTCGGACGGCGATTGTCAATCTCATCCGCAGCCCGTTTTTCCACTGCCGGTTCAACCTAAAACCTGCGCCACGAGCCGAGTTACGGGAATTTACAAGTCCGGGCTGCTCCTCTTGGCTGCTCACATCGGACCTCTGCGGCGTGGGCCGGGAAAGGGTTAACGTCCGGCAGCGAATGGAAATGCGACTGTCGTCCCTGGCGCCGCAGGATCGGTGATCAGCTCGCTGGCCGAGCTGGTGGCGTAGTTCAGGACCTGCCCCGGCCAGACGCCAAGAAAAAGCGTAGCCAGCACGCACAGGGCGATGGCGAGTCTAGCCGAGAACGTCACCGGAGCAACCGGAACCTTGCCCTGCGGCTCGCGCATGTACATCATGACGATGATGCGCAGGTAGTAATACGCTCCAACGGCACTATTGAGTACAAGAATGATCGCCAGTGCAACCAGGTTCGACTTGAGCGCCGAGTTCAAAACGTAAAATTTCGCGAAAAACCCACCCGTGATAGGAATCCCGATCAAGGACATCAGAAAAAATGTAAAGGTCGCAGCCAGCGCCGGCGACTTCTTGCCGAGGCCGGCATAATCTTCGAGCGAGACGTATTTTTCGTCCCCGCCCGCCAGGTGGCTCACAATGGCGAACGCCCCCACATTCATTGCCGCATAGGCGGCGGTGTAGAACATGGCCGCCGATATGCCCAGTTCCGGCTGCGCCGCAAACGCCACCAGCACGTAGCCGGCGTGTGCGATCGAAGAATATGCGAGCAGCCTTTTGACGTTGTCCTGCACCAGCGCGCAGATATTTCCCAGCGTCATGGTCAACGCCGCCGAGACCCAAATCAGCCAGAAGCGTCCGGGCGCGTTCGCCTCGAATAAAATGCGCAGCAAAACCGCAAAAGCCGCCGCCTTCGGCCCGGTCGACATCAGCCCGACCACCGGCGACGGAGCCCCCTCATACACGTCGGGCGTCCACACATGAAAGGGAACCGACGCGACCTTGAATCCCAGCCCCACGAAAATCAGCGCGGTAGCAACATACGCCAGCATCGGCATCTGTAGATTGCCCGAGTGGAGCGCCTGGTTGATCACATCCACGTTCGTCGATCCCGTAGCGCCAAACATCAGCGCTACGCCGTAGAGGAAGAATGCGGTGGCAAACGATCCCAGCAGAAAGTACTTCAGCGACGATTCACTGCTCGATGCATTGTTCCGCCGGAAGCCCGCCAGAATATAAGTCGAAATCGACGAAATTTCCAGCGCGATGAAAATCAGCACCAACTCGATTGCCGAAGACATCAGGCACATTCCCACCGTGCCGAATAGGATCAACCCGTAGTATTCCCCGGCCCGGATGCGCTGCACTCTTAGGTATTCGAATGAACTAAGAATCGAGACCGCCGCGATCGCAATCACCAGGAAGTGAAAGAAAATGCTGAACGGTTCGACCCGAATCATGTTCGAGAATCCGGTCCCGGCATATTCTGGCCGCGCCGTAACCAGCGTCGCTCCGAGCGCTCCCAGCGCGCCGATCAGCGCAATCGTACCCAGGGATCGATGGCTGCTCTCCTGATCGAGCAGAGGATCGATCACCATGATCAGCATTCCGAAAATCGACAACACAATCTCCGGCAGAATGCGGATGTAATCCGCCAGCGGCGGAGTCTGGAAACCTTGCGCTTGCGCCTGCGCCAGCAGCGAGTGCCCGAATGA
>PMSZ01000157.1 GCA_003168235.1 Acidobacteriaceae bacterium | reverse complement strand
GCCTTTCAAAATCTATCCGAAGATAGAGCCGGTTCCGCTGCCGCGGGACGTGCCGCAGACAGGGGTGACCGCGCTCTCCGCGATCTCAGAGCCAGCGCCTTCGTCGCGGGCTGATACTGTTCCTGACCTTCAGGATCTGGCGCGCATTCTCTATTTCTCGGCGGGGATTACCAAACAGCGTGCCTATCCAGGTGGAGAAATCTACTTTCGTGCCGCAGCCTGCACCGGCGCTCTCTACGAGATCGAGCTGTACGTCGTGACTGGCGATCTCCCGGGCCTGGATGCCGGCGTGTATCACTTCAATCCTGTGGATGTATCGCTGCGGCTTTTGCGGAAAGGTGATTTTCGCAGAAACCTGGCTCAGGCGACGGCGATGGAACCCGCGGTGGCTCACGCGCCGGCGACGATCATCTGCACCGGAACGTACTGGCGGAACTCCTGGAAGTACCAGTCGCGCACTTATCGCCATTTCGGTTGGGACAACGGCACTCTGCTGGCCAATATGCTGGCCGTGGCTGCGGCTTCGGGGTTACCGGCCGAGATCGTGCTCGGGTTCGTGGACACCGAGGTGAACCGCCTGCTTGATCTCGACACGCGGCGTGAGGTTTGCTTGTGCCTCGTACCGATCGGGCGCAGGTCGGAGAGTTCGCTGCCAGCACCCAAAGAGGCTCCGGCGCTCGGCCTGGAAACGATTCCGCTTTCGCAGCACGAGATCGAATATCCGGCCATGCTTGAGATGCACGACGCGTCTTCGCTTGCGTCCGCAGAGGAAGTAGCTCAGTGGCGCGGGAAGCCACCGGTCGTTCAATGCGCCCCTCTGGCGGCCGAGACGGTTCGTCTGCGGCGGCTGCCGGAAGAAGAACAACCGAAGGACACGATTGAGCAGGTAATCCTGCGCCGTGGCTCTACCCGAACCTTCGATAAAGCGGCATCCATACCGCTGGCACAACTTTCAACTATTTTCCACTATGCCACGCGAGGTCTTCCGGCTGACTTCCTTAAGCCTCCCGGCGAGCAACTCAACGATCTTTACCTGATCGTGCATTCGGTGCAGGGGCTCAAGCCGGGCGCTTACTTCTTCCGGCGTGACCAGAACGCCCTGGAGCTTTTGAAGGAGGGGGAATTCCGCGCCAAGGCCCGTCACCTTGGGCTGGAGCAGGAACTGCCGGCGGACGCCTGCGTTGACATCTTCTTTCTCGCCGACTTAAAACGCATTCTGGGGCAATACGGGAACCGCGGCTACCGGGCAGTCCAGCTCGAGGCGGGTGCCATTGGGGGCAGGATCTACTTGGCTGCGTATGCCCAGCACCTGGGTGCGACCGGGCTGACCTTCTTCGACGATGATGTGATTAGCTTCTTTTCACCGCACGCGAGAGATAAGAGTGCCATCTTCCTGCTTGCGATTGGCAAGCCGCTGAAACGCAAACCACAGTAGGGCCAACTCCCGGATTGTCGGTAAACTGGAAGCTATCCAGAAACGGGCTTCGGGGAAATTGGCCAGATTGGTAACGGGAAGTCGGCCAGTGTTTACCTATGGAGAAAGGTGGCAATTCCGATTGCTGCTTCTGCATGAGTCACGCCGGAGCGGATACGGCTTTATTTGTAAGATCCTGTCGTGGTCAACGACTGTATTTAATCCGGCTGTTTGATGTCGCGAGCCCTTCACCCGCGAGTTTGTAAACCTCTGAGTCTACGAACTCAAGAAATTACCTGCTCCGTTGCCCGCAAACAGGTGGATTTTGGGTCAGGGAGGGCCAATCTCGCTATTGCGATGTTTTGGGCTGTGGTCCCTGAGATCGCTCTCGTGAACTTCTCTTGCACCTGACAACCGATCCAGCGGTGTATGTCGGGCAAGGGGTCGGAGACCGCAAATGGAAGCCGGTCGTCAGCGCGGGGAGCGCATTACCGGCGCGGTCAAACAGCACATAATTGTCAACGTTGTTGAACGTGCCGGGAGCTGGAATCCAGGTGGCGTCCCAGTAGGAAAAGCCAATCACGTTGGCTTCGTCCGCACTCTGGATTGCGTCGATCTCGTCATTCAGAAAGTCAAGTTGTCCATGCGGAGTGAGCGGGTAGGGTTCCATGCCGCCATTGTTCATGTTATCTGCACCCGAAGCCGGCGCCCAAGGGTATCCTGTTTCCTCGAAAAACACAGGCCGGTGATATCGCGCCGTCACGTAGTTGGCAAAATCCTGGAACTGCCGCACGGTTTGGTGTGACCAAAATGGATAGGCGGAGAAGGCTAGCACATCCACCTGCGCACCGCGCGACAACATAGCGTCGATATACCGGCGAGTCTCCGCGTAACGCCCGATATTCGCCAAATGCCACAGCACGAGCGTTTCCGGAGAGGCCGCGTGTATAGCGCGGTATCCCGCTTCGTAAATGCGGGACAAAAGATCCGGGTTTGTAGTCGCGTCCGCGTTCACCGGCAGCAAAAGAGACTTGCATTCCAGGGTGCGGAACAACCCGGGATCCGCTTCGTTGCCGATGTCGACATAATCCACCGCGATTCCGCGTTCATGGAACGATCGAAGAACGCCGCCAATGTACGCACTAACCGTGTCGACAAGTGCACCTGCCGACAAGCCGAGCCAGGCATGTGGCATAGTTTGGCAATCGCCGTCCGCCCAATAGTCGCTGAGATGCAACGACAGTTCGATACGCATCCCCGCCGAATGCGCACGCGTGGCAAGATGCAGGACGTCGGCCAAATCATCATAAGAACCTTGCATGGTTCGCGATGGAGAGAACGCCGGATTCCCGGGATCCACAAACAGATGCAGCCGCGCTAGATTCATTCCGCTGCTCGCGAGGATGTGAAAGGGATCGGCGCGCGCCCCATCCATCTTGTAGATGCCTCCATGGTCCTCAACCAAGTCGGTCAGACTCACGTCCCCACCCGCGATCATCTCGTACGAGTGCACATCGGGCTCGAGAGTCAAATCGTAAACGCGAAGCCACTGGCGAGGGCCGGATCGTACATGCACTCCCACGGCACACCTCTGGTTGCGAATCTGAAGCCCACGGAGTTGCACCCGCCGGTACGCGTCCCCGAAAGGCGCCGACGCAAGATTCAGGACGGCATCTTGGGGACCGCAACCATTTGCTTCCAATCGCGCCAAACTCTGCCCGCCGCTGGAGCGATAACTCGCCGACAGTGTATAACTCCCCGGCCCCACTTGCACCGTCTGCGACAACCACGAATCACTATCAGATTCATCGGTCCCGCCAAAGAGAACGGGGCCGTCGGAAACGTGAGGGACGCCCGCCATTTTCCATCCTTTTTGCGCGTGCAGCAGGCGAGGATTACGCAAAAGATTCCGATGCCGAGTTAATGAGAGACTATCGACAAGCGCACTCGTCTCTCCATTCCCCGACACCTGCACGCTCACGCTGCAAGGCTCCGAGTAGGAGAGAAAGAGCAACGGCGCGTGCAGTTCTCTCCAATCAGTCTCCCACATCTGGATTGGCGCCGGAGAGCTAGGGTCTCCAGCACCAGTGGAAACCTCCGATTGCAAACCGCGATCGCACGTCAACTTGAGTTGCACAGTCTGTGCCGCCGCCGCACGGACGAACGCACGCAACTCATATTCTCCTGCGCGGAGCGCAACGCGCTGCGTAGCCGTCGCGCCTGCAATCAGCGCCAGCGCCCGTTTCCCCTCCACAGAATCCTCCTGCGTCACAATCGCCGCCGGCGTTAACCGCCAGGGGGCAGGAGTCTCATTCTCAAAACTGGGGTTCACTAGAAGATTCGTTGGCTGTGCCCAGGCGACGCTTGCGACGACAGAGACAGTCGCTGCCACCAGCGCCGTCTTCGCCCCCGGTCTTGCACTTGGCGCCAAACAACCGCGGATGTGGATGAAGACGGATGCAGCGAAGCCAGATTGTGCCATGTTGATCGAGAATTCGATAACCGTTAACGTTAACGCAAATTATAGTCTGTTTTGATATATCATCAGGCGTCAAATCCATTTCCGCTAGGCCGCAGACGGGCCGCCTTTTTATGGTGCTCGGGTTTCCGGCGGTTGTCATCGACCATCATGTTCACGCTTGCCGCTCCTCTTTCTTTGATCGCCACCGCGCTGTTGCTAACGCTGTCGGCAGCTCCTGTCGTGTGTCAGCAAGGAAACATTCCTGCCGGCGCGCTAGCCCAGACTCCAGTGACACTTGAGATTGATGCGAGTGCTCCTCGTCAACCGGTGCCTTCTTCGTCGTTGCTGCCCATGGGTAAGGCCACGAATCCCGCAGGCCACTCCATCAC
>PMSZ01000293.1 GCA_003168235.1 Acidobacteriaceae bacterium | reverse complement strand
TGGAAGGGATCGCT
Source organism: Acidobacteriaceae bacterium (assembly GCA_003168235.1). GTDB lineage: Bacteria > Acidobacteriota > Terriglobia > Terriglobales > Acidobacteriaceae > Acidiflorens. The sequence continues at coordinate 4,175 of PMSZ01000293.1, read as the reverse complement.
GCTCGAAGAGAACATCGCCCGAACCGCCGGCTCTATCGGAGAGTCGGTAGCGGCTGGCGCAATTTTTACTTTGCCCGCATTTGTACTCGCCGGTGTCTGGCCTAATTTCTGGTCTTTCGATTCTTACTGGAAGTCGACCGCGCTGATCATGGTCGGAAGTATTCTCGGTGTCCTTTTCATCTCCCTGGTTCGGCGAGTCATGGTCGAAGACCCAGAGCTTCCCTTCCCAGAGTCGGTAGCGGCTTCTGAGATACACAAGGCCGGACAACGCGGCGCTCAAGCTGCGAAGTATCTTTTCTGGAACATCGGCGTGGGCGGAATTGTCTATATCCTCGGCAGCTTCGGACTGTTCGCCGCTGGCAAGGACTTTCACTTTGCCGTCGGCAGTCTCGGACGCAGCCAGGTGCGCCTCGGCCTCGCCGGCAGTCAAAACATCGTGCCCGCAGGCGGCGCCAGCACTTTCGCCGCGCCCAGCGTAAGTCCGGCCTATCTCGGCGTCGGTTACATCATTGGACTTCGCCTCGCCTCCATTCAGTTCGCCGGCGGCGTGCTGGCCTGGGGGCTGATGGTCCCGCTGCTCATTTTTTTTCTCGGACCGCATATCAAACAATATCTTCCCGCCGATACTCCCGACGACTGGACCACGATGGCGATTTCCGTCTGGAAGTTTATCGTCCGCCCCATCGCCGTCGGCGGAATGCTGGTGGGAGCCGCATACACTTTGTTCAAAATGGGCAAGAGCCTGACCGCGGGCTTCGGCAAAGCCATCAGCGATCTGCGCCAAACCGCCGAGCAGCGCGCCCAGCTTTCTCGCACCGAACAGTACATGAGTTCCAAGGCAGTGTTCAGCTTGATTGCCCTCATGTTCGTATTCATGTGCGTGCTCTATGTGCGGCTCACCGGTCTGTTCTGGCCCGCGCTTCTCGCTGCGGCGGTGCTCCTGGTGGTCGGCTTTTTCTTCGCCACCATTTCAGGAAGCCTGGTCGGCATGATCGGTTCTTCCAATAACCCTATTTCCGGCTTAACTCTTTCCACCCTCCTGATCGCTGCCCTGCTCATGGTTTCAATGGGAGTGTCAGGCGCTTCCGGAGTGCTGGCGGTATTGAGCGTGGCCGCTGTGGTTTGCGTCTCCTCAGCCGTCGCCGGTGAGCTCTTGCAGGACTTCAAGGTCGGCTACATTCTGGGCGGCACGCCGCGCAAAATTCAGTTGGCCGAATTGATCGCCGTGGTTGTCGCCAGTCTGGTGATGTACTTCCCCGTGGCGCTTCTCAATAACTCCTTCGGTTTTGGCAGCCGCGAACTCTCGGCGCCTCAAGCCGGTCTGATGGCCACTCTTGCCGTGGGAGTGGTCGGCGGCAACATGCCCTGGCCCCTGGTCGTAGTCGGCGTCTTCATGGGCATTGGCATGATCATGATGCAGGTGCGCAGTCCCATGCTGGTTGCGGTCGGGATGTACTTGCCCTTCGAAACTACCTTCGCCATTTTCCTCGGCGGAGCTTTTCGCGCTCTGGGCGATTGGCTCGCCAAGCGCCGCGGTTTCAATTCCGCGCAAATGGCGCGCGTCGAGAATGCCGGAGTACTCACCGCTTCCGGGCTGATCGTGGGAGAATCCTTGCTGGGCTTGGTATGGGCCGGAATCGTCGCCATAGGCAAAGCCCGCAAATGGGATATCCCTCAGATCTTCGCCCACCCATCGTATCTGTTTGGTCTCGTCGTCATGGCCGGATTGGCAGCCATCATGATCAAGATCCCGCTGACGAGCGCTGGCGATCCCAACGAACCGGCGCCCCCGGTCGGCATGATGTAGAAATGCCGATTGCGGAAAACATCGCCGCGGTGCGGGAGCGTGTCGCCGCAGCCGCTCGGCGAGCGAACCGCAATCCAGACGACATCACCCTGATGGGCGTTAGTAAGACCTTTTCCGTCGACGCCATCCGCCAGGCCTACGCTGCCGGCCTGCGCGTGTTCGGCGAGAACCGCGTGCAGGAGTTTGCCGCAAAAGCAGCCGCCCTCCGCGATTTACCCAACGCCGAGTGGCACCTCATCGGGCATCTGCAAACGAACAAAGCTGCCAAGGCGGTGGAGTTGTTCGACGCCGTCGATTCGGTTGACTCCATACGCATGGCCGAGAAGCTGAATGCGCTCGCGGAAAGTGCGGGCAAGACGCTGCCCGTTTTGATCGAAATCAACATCGCAGGCGAGAGCGCGAAGAGCGGAGCGGCGCCCGACTCCGGCGAACTCGAACAGATTCTCCAATCCGCTCCGCACTGGGGAAATCTCAAAATTCGCGGCCTCATGACCGTCCCGCCCTACACGGAGGATCCCGAAGGCTCGCGACCCCATTTCCGCCAACTCCACCAGATTCGCGACCGCATCGCCGCGCGCAAACTGCCGCAGATCGGCATGAATGTGCTTTCCATGGGCATGTCGCGCGATTTCGAAATCGCCATTGAAGAGGGAGCAACCTGCGTGCGCGTGGGCACGGCAATTTTCGGAGACAGAGCTCACCCGTGAACCACGAAAGCCGTAATTTATGAATTCGGTAGAGGCAAAACAATTCATCGCTTCGCGGATCGACGATCAAGCCGTGCGGGAGGGCGTGCCGTTTTCCGAAGTCGAAAGGAAGATGCTCTTCTTCAGTGAGACTCATCCTTCCCTTCCAGATATGGATCAAGTTCTCCTCGAATTTAATGAGACATACAACATGTTTCCATATGAACGAGTAGTTTCGTCATTAATTTGCAATGCCTATCGGCGCGACCGGAAGGAACCTGAGTTTGCGCAGAAGTGGGCAGATGCCAGAACAAGCTTGCGCGGGGAAGACCATTACATCAAGGTTATGTTAAACCGCGGCCTCGCCGCAGCCAATCGCACGCGAGACTTTTTAATTTATGTCGCAATTGGAATATTGGTCGTCTTCACCCTTTTAGCAGTTATTGCATTGAGTCACTAGCACGTTGATTTTTATTTAACAAATGGAAACTAGCGTCACCTTCGCCGTCAGAGTCCATCCCCGCGCCAAAAAGAACGCCATTACCGGCAAAGTGGGCGACGTGCTAAAGCTTTCCCTCACCACACCTCCCGCGGACGGCAAGGCCAACGCCGCCTGCATCGATTTTTTCGCAAAGCTTTTGAACCTGCCGCGTTCCTCCGTTACTATTGCAGCCGGCCACACCAGCCGGAATAAAGTGATTCGTGTGTCGGGCCTGTCAGCAGAGGAACTTCGGCAGCGTTTGCAGATCTGAATCTGGCAGTAGTAGTAGAGGAGCCACGCTTGACCTTTTCCCAACGCTTCGAAGAAATCCGAACCGGCTTCGAACGGCCGTTCTGGGTCGCGAACATCACCGAGATTTTCGAACGGCTCTCCTACTACGGCGCGTTTGCTTCTCTAGCCCTGTACTTGCAGGAAAAACTGAATTTTTCAACTGAGCAAACCGGAACCCTGACCGGTTTGTTCGGTGGCATGGTCTGGTTTCTCGCCATCTTCGGGGGAGCCGCCGCCGACCGCCTCGGCTTTCGCCGCGCCCTTTCGCTGGCCTACTTGATTCTCGCCGCCGCCTATTTCCTGATTGGTTCGATCGGCGCTCCATGGCTCGCACCCGTGCGCAACGCCGTGCCGCTGGGATTGTTCGTCGGCTGCATTCTCATCCTCCCCGCACTCGGCATCTCGATGGTGAAACCTTGCGTGGTCGGAACAACGGCTCGCGCTTCCAAAGAGAACGTCCGTTCCATCGGCTACTCGATTTATTACACGATGGTCAATATCGGCGGAGCCCTCGGCCCTTATTTCGCTTCCTGGTCCCATCGTCATCTGGGCGTCGAAAATGTTTACCGCGTCGCCGCGATCAGCGTCTTCGCCATGTTCTTCGTGGTTATCATTTTCTTTCGCGAACCGCGCAAAGCCGGAGACGCGCCTCCGCCTTCGATCGCGACCGTCGCGCGAAACTTCTGCACCGTAGTAGGCAACTACCGGCTCGTTCTGCCGGTATTGTTGGTCGCGTTGTTATTGCGGATTGGATTATTCATCTATCCCGAGTATTCCGTGCCGTGGTGGATCTGGTGTGCGTTTCTCATTCTTGTGCTCGCCGGCATCAGCCGCTTCATGTGGTTTCTCGTGCTCTTCACCGGCTACTGGATCGTCTTCTGGCAACAGTACATCAGCCTGCCCGGCTACA
>PMSZ01000173.1 GCA_003168235.1 Acidobacteriaceae bacterium | reverse complement strand
ATCTGTTAATTGTCTCCTTAGCGATAGCTTGGGGGATAGGCTTGACGGTACTGCCGGTCGGCTGGGGATCTTTCTGACTGTAAACCCAAGCTGGTCGTCGTTAGTCGATCGTCGTTAGTCGATCGGAATTGCCTAAACGAAGCCTCACATTTGAGGTCTAAAGGCAGCGCAGCCATAGATTGACCTGGAGAGAACATGAAAAACATCAAGTTTGTGGTGAAAGTGAACCGCGGCGGCGCCCATGCTCCTCAATATGTTCTGCGGGTCGATCGGCTTCCCATTCAAACGACCACCAACCGCAAGCTGGCGCTGGTTATGGGAAGGTTCACGGCGGAAGACGCAGTGAAGTCGATGCAAAATTCGCACTGCAACCCCGAGTTGGTGTCGGTGAGGGTCAGCGCGTAAGCGAAGTGAGTTGTCGTCGCCGCAGGCGACCCCTTGGAAACCATGCGAAAACGTGAATGTTCGGAATGCGGCGGCGAGTTGGTTCTGGCGGTACGCGGCAACCAGTTGCAGGCCGGTCAGGTTCCAGGGCTGATCACGAGCGCGATCACAAGCTGGAGATGCGGCACTTGCGGCGCGGCGTTTTCGGCGGCGCAACTTCGAGTGGACAAACGCGAACGGACGAAAGTTGCCGATCGCGTTTAGGTATTCTGCAGGACAGTTCCGGTTCTAATCCTCGTTAGGTTCTAAACTCAGCAACATCCTCACACTAATTATTCCTTTCTAGTCATTCTCTTCTAATCGCCCGACGGCATCAGTTCGTCGGAGGGTTCCCAGTTATCGGGCTGGATCGGCGCCGTCTTGCGGATGATTTCCAGGAGACGGACCTTGTCGGGCTGCAGCAGCTCGGCAACGCGGGCTTTGTTGACTTGCGCGACGATGATCTGGCCGATTTCGGTGTGCACGTCGGAGAAGATGCCGACGCTTTTCATTCTCTGCGTTTGAAATTCGTTGTCCTCGGTCGGCGTGACGTAGTGCACCGCGCTGGCGTTGTAGCGGTGGATCAGGAAGAGCTGAGCGGTGGTCATCAGACGTTTTTTGCGCACCGGCCCGAGCGTGTTCTGATCGCGAATGGAGAGGATGTTGCGGCCGCGGCGGTCCTGGATGTAGGCGAAGACGATGTTGGCGAGTTTTTCGCCCGTCGGCTCGTTGAGAACACTGAGCTCCAAAAGCTCGGAGCCGGCGGTATGGGGGCGCAGGCGGACGCGAATCTTTTCCTTGTAGTCCCATTGCTCGCTCCAGGCGGCGAGCCACTCTTCGAGGAGTTTGGTGGGGACTTCGGTCTGCACCAGGTGTTGAAACTGGGTCGATCCTTTGCCCATGGCTTTGGTGGCGGCGGTGCGTCCTGAGGAAGCGAGCAGCGCGGCATCGAGACGCGGGCCTCCGACGAGAGTTTGCGGGGTGCGGTAGGGCGATTCGAGCAGCCGGAATTTGCGCTGCAAGCGGGCGAGCGAGAGCATGCCGTCTTGTTTGAGCGCGGTGGCGAACTCCTCGGCGGCGAGGCCGTCGATCTGGTGGCCGCCGTAGGTGATGAAGTTGAAGACGAAGCCGAGTTTGCCGAGTTCCTCGGGGAAGCGGCGCATTTGCTCGTCGCTCATTCCGGTGGTGTCCCAGCTGAATGAAGGCGAGAGGTTGTAGGCGAGCATTTTGTCGGGAAACTGCGCGTGGATGGCGCGCGCGAATTTCCCGGCGTCTTCGAGGTCGGCGGTTTTGGTTTCCATCCAGAGCAGGTCGGCGAAGGGCGCGGCGGCCAGCGACTTGGCGATGGCGAAATCGATTCCGGATTGGACGGGATAAAAACCTTCGGGAGTTTTGGGAAGCTCGCAATCCCAGGTGATGCGAATGCCCATCGAGGTGGCGCGTTCGCGGACTTCATAGAAAGAAGCGCGCTTGGAGAATTCGAGCCAGTCCTCGACGGTCATTTCAAAACGCTCGCCTTCGGCGATGCGCGACTCGATGACGTCGGCGATGGCGTTGCCGTAGGTTTTGAGTCCGGCTTCTTTCTGCCAGATTTCGACGTAGCGCGTGTCGATCTTGTCGAGCAGGGATTCGAACTCGGTGGCAGACGTGGTGGCAGACGCTTTGATCAGAGCGGGAGCGCTTTTTGCGATGAGCGGCATGAGGCCCACGCGCTCGATCCAGGCGAATGCCGCTGCGTACTCGGCTTCGGGCACGGCGAAGAGCATGTGTCCGCGAATCTCGTCTACGCCCAGTTCGTGGAGCTTTCTGAGGATGGCGAGATAGCCCGCTTTGTAGCTGGGGAGATCGGTGTTGGTAGCTCCGAGAAGGAAGGGCTGATCGCGCTCGTCGCTGCGGCTTTCGAGGAAGGTCGCGGATTCGGCGTCGGTGCGGGCGACGATAATTCCGGCGACGCGCATGATGTCGAGCTGCAGACGGGCGGCGTTGAGGCGCTTGATCTGCTCGTCTTCAGCAACCAGAACTTTGCCGCCCTGGTGACCGCATTTCTTGGCTCCGGGCTTCTGGTCTTCGATGTGGTAGCCGGGAACTCCGGCTTCGACGAAACGCCGGATCAAATTGCGAACATGCGCGTCGCCGCCGTGTCCGGTATCGGCGTCGGCGATGATGAAGGGACGATAGTCGATGACTGGAGTTGACTGGCGCTGCTCTTCGGTCATCCTCATGCGGGCGAAATGCTGATTTTTATCGGCGGTGAGAAGCGCGCGGACCAGTCCGGCGGCTTCGTCGGGCACCTGGCCGAGGGGATAGCTGGCCAGGTCGGGACCGGGATCTTCGGCGAGCGATCCTTTGGCAGACGTTGCCCAGCCGCCGAGGTAGATGCCCTCCATGCCGATGCGCTTCATCATGACGGCCTGGCCCGGAGAATAGGGACCGAAGGTGGTGATCTGCTTGCGCTGTTCGAAGAGGACGCGAAGCCGGGCGTAGAAAGCCTCCGCGGCCTGCCGCGCTACGGTGTAGTCACCGGCCAGCGTGCCCTGCTGCTCGGCGACCTGGCGCGGAGAATAGAGACGGACGATCCCGTCGAAGCGGGGGTTGGCGAACCAATCCGCTGCGGCTGTGACCTGTTGCTCGAACACCGTCATTGTGGGTTCCTGGCTCGCAGGAGTCGGGTGCTCGGCAACAAGGTGCTCAGCGATCAGCTTCTCGTCGCCCAACTTCTTATCGCTCAACTTCTCAGCGATCAACATGGTCGCCTCCACGAGAGTCGTCCGTCTTGTGCATACAGATGCAGTAGATGATGAATCGAGGTTCCGCGCAAATCGGGCTGTCCGCCCTGAACCACTAGGACAAAATGACCTAGTGGGCGAAAATTGCGCCTGCAAACATTTTGGCGAAGGGCTATGATTTGTGCCATGAACCCCACGATTCTCGAGAACAAATCTGCTGAAAATCCGACGCTGTCGGCTGCGAATCCGACCCTGAACGAGATCGAGACGGCCATTCTTACGCCGGAAGCGCGGGCTTTTCTATTGAAGCTGGCCGGGCGGTTTGAGCCGCGGCGGCAGGAGTTGCTGGCGCGCCGGCGGACGGTGCAGCGGGAAATCAATCACGGCAAGTTTCCCGACTTTTTGCCGGAGACGGCTGCGATCCGGCAAAGCGAATGGAAAGTGGCTCCGATTCCGAAAGACCTGGTGGACCGCCGCGTGGAAATTACCGGGCCAGTCGATCGCAAAATGATTATCAACGCACTCAACTCGGGCGCGAACGTTTTTATGGCCGATTTCGAGGACTCGAATTCGCCCACCTGGAGCAACAATCTCGAAGGGCAGTACAACCTGCGGGAAGCGATTCGAGGAACGATCCGGTACGAGAGTCCGGAGGGGAAAAAATATCAGCTCGGAGCAAAGCCGGCCACGCTGGTGGTGCGGCCGCGCGGATGGCATCTGGACGAAAAGCATTTTCTGGCTGACGGGAAACCGATCTCGGCATCGCTGTTTGACTTTGGGTTGTACTTTTTTCACAACGCCAAGGAGTTGCTGGGCAAGGGAAGCGGTCCTTATTTCTATTTGCCGAAAATGGAGAGTCACCTCGAGGCGCGGCTGTGGAATGACGTTTTCTGTTTTGCGCAGGATGAGTTGGGCATTCCGCGCGGATCGATTCGGGCGACGGCGCTGATCGAAACGATTCTGGCGGCATTCGAGATGGACGAGATCCTGTACGAACTGCGCGAGCA
>PMSZ01000471.1 GCA_003168235.1 Acidobacteriaceae bacterium | reverse complement strand
AGCAGTTCGCGCAGCGGCGCGGACGGATTCTGCAGTTTGAGATAAATACCGGCGGCCTGCAATGCAACCAACGATCCAATTCCAGCGGCGTCGATGGCATCGACCCCGGTCAGGTCGAGGGTCACGTCGCGCGCCTCCTGCCGCACCGCGGCGCATAGGATGGCGGTCTCGTCGCCACGCACAATTCTGCCCTGGCAGTGCAGAACTACTTTGTCGTCTTTGTTGTTGCCATCTTTGTCATTGGAATGTTGGACGGACACGGTCAGCATGGCTTGATTCTCCTGAGAGCGGCGTGGGGGAATGGGAACCTCCGCGCGATTAGCGGATCATTATAGGCGAACAAAAGACGAAACACAATTGCGAGAGTACCAAGTTCGGTACGGGTTTCTACTTCCGGCCTTCGACCGGGATTTGTTTCTATGTAGTTACGTTCTAATAGACGAATGAGAGGGCGAAATATTTTAGAAAATTTAGAGGAAATCTGTGATTTTGCAGAGTGGCCGACAAACGGCAGGCAGTGGCACAGTTTGAGGATTTGCCGTCCCTCAGCGGCTGAANNGGGCAAGTCAGAGTTTTTCCGCAACCTCTGAAGGCGTGCCCTTTCAAACCGATTCAAACTGCACTCCACCAACGGTACGAGTGAATTGTTTTACAATACCTGCCCATGGACTACCTTCTGAAAACCGAGCCGACGGTTTATTCGTTTGCGAACCTTGAGAAAGATAAGACGACGATCTGGGATGGGGTTACGAATCCGGCGGCGGTGAAGCATCTGCGTGAAATGAAGCCGGGAGAGCGGCTGGTGATCTATCACACTGGCGACGAGAAAAGCGCCGTAGGAACGGCGTCGGTAGTCTCGGTGGATGGGAGCGATCCGAAGACGCCCCTGGTGAAGATCAAAGCCGGCAAGGCGATCGCGAAACCGAGGACGCTGGCCGAGGTCAAAGCGCACAAGCTGTTCGCTGACTCACCGCTGGTACGGCAGGGGCGATTGAGTGTGGTTCCGTTGACGGCCGCGCAGTTCGGATGGCTGGCTGGCGAGTGATTCCACAGCCTTCACGTTCTAACCTTCATGTTTTAACGACGCGTTCCGCGCAATCGGCCTCGGCGCAGGCGTAGGTGACGTGATTGCGCTGGCGGTCCAGGCTGATGATGAACATGGGACGGCCGTGGCGTTCGCAGGCGGGTTGGTTGGGAGTGAGAGCCGGAGCATCTCCGCGCTGGGGCGTAATGTAACCCACGCGTTCTCCGAAGCAGCGATGGCAGAACTTGTCGGTGCAGCGGAAAAACTCGATGCAATAGTTGGCGTTATAGGGAGCGAGCGCGGGTTCCATGGTGCGGTAGTGCTGATCGCAAAGGGGAAGGATGTCCGTCCGCATGCGAAGCGAGTGTAGCACTTTAAGTCATTCAGATTGAATCGTTGAAAATAGAAACGCGGCAAGCCGCGTCCCTATCAGAACCAAATGCCGCTCCGCTCTCATTGATTGTCCGGAAGTCTGCGCGATTCGGGAATCGGGCGTCGGCCTTCGTCGTCATAGTAGACCTTTCGCGCATAATCAGACTTGGCGTTGGGAACGGCCTTATCGTTTTTCGAACTGTAAGTGGGCTCGTCAAGGGCGAGCAAGAGCGGCGTTTTCGTGCTGTAAATGGCTTCGTTCAGCAATCCTTTGGAGGGAGCTTTGGCGACAGCGAAGACTCCGAAGGGATTACCGTTGACGAAAGAAACTCCGACGTAGTCTGCGACCATGTAGCCGTCGTCGGAGATCGGCAGCCAGGCAAGCTTCATCGGCCCGTCGATTTTCTGGCCGGCGGTCCAGGTCGAACCACCATCCTGCGAAGTAGTAAAGCCCACATAGAGCGCGCAGGTTGAGACGGTGCAATTGGCGACCGGGTAGTAATAGTAGACAACGGCCAGATGAGCCGTCGTGCCCGAAGTGGTTGGGTCAGCCCCGATACCCGCGATGAAGTGATCGACCGTGCCGGTAACGGCGTCGATTGGAATTCGCGCGGGAGTTGTCCATTTATTGCCGTCGGCGGATGTGCTCATGACGATGTCGTTAGAAGTGCAGCCGCTGCGGAAGCGGCAATCTCCCCACACCACATAGACGTTGCCTGCGCCATCAATGGCAGCCGACGGCAGATCGAAATCGCGAAAATCGCCTGCAACCTCGTGTTCGGTAATATCGGCAATGTTCGTGCTGGCGTTCCAGCTCTTTCCGCCGTTCGTCGAAGTGAAGGCGGCAACTCCCGAGTAACCTTCGAAGGGAACGATAACGGTTCCGTTCGGTTGGACGAGCGGCTCGCCGCCAAGGCCTCCGGCATTGTTCGCCGAAGCGAGGCCGCGGCTCCAGGTTTGTCCACCATCGCTCGACGTGCTCATCAAAACGTCGCCGGTGCCGTATGCCTGGTCCCATTCGGTGTAGCAGTTTCCATAATAGGGACTGCTGGCGGTGTTATCGCAAACGCTCCAGTTCTTGTCGTCGAGGTGAGTGGTGTCTATGGCGATGGGATTCCCCCAATGCAGGCCATCGGTGGAACGGCTGACGGCAACGTCGCCAATGTATTGGCTGTCTCCATTCAAGCCAACCAACGGCAGGGTCGAAATGAGCCACTCGCCGTGCTTGGCATCGTAGGCAACCGAGGGATCGGCGGCCGCGCCGTAGCTGCCGCCTTCATAGTTGATGGTGAGCCCTGGAAGCAGGCCGTGCTTCCAGGTTGTTCCGCCATTGCTGGACGTGGCAAAACCCACGTCGGCGCTGCCCCAGCCGATGCTGCCCGGTCTGCGCGCCACGTGAAAGGCGCTCACAATCGTCGAGCCCCAGGCGAACGATGAGGGTTCAACCTCGGTCTTATGGTCGCTGTCGCTATTGGTCAACGTGTCAGTACTGAGCTTCTTCGGAACCTGCGCAGTCAGCGGCGCCGCCATACAAAAGACGATCCAAACGACAATTAAAGATGACAGCAGAACTGTCGATGCGTATTTGGCGTGGAGGGAAGTACGTGAGCGATGCATTCGATTCTGTCCTTAGAGTTCCGAGATTGAAATGCAATCAAGCTTCTGAACGAGGGGAGCGGCAGCTGGTGATGCTGCTCAGGGCTGGAGAAACTATAGCGTGTAGTAGCGGAGGTGTCGAGATGAAGAGTTTTGCATGTGGGGAGTGAAACTCGTTCAGGAAAGAATCTTACGCAGCTCGCGACGCAGAATTTTCCCTGACAGCGTTCGCGGGACGGCTTCTATGAAACGAATCTCGCGGGGCTGTTTGTGATGGGCGAGGCGATCGGCGACGAAATCCTGCATTTCTTTTTTCAGCGGATCCGAAGGAGTAAATCCTTCACGCAGGACGATGAAGGCGCAAGGAATTTCTCCGGCTTCGGGATCGGGTTTGGCGACGACGCCGCAGTCGCGGACGGCAGGGTGTTCAAGCAAAACGGATTCGACTTCGGCGGGGGCGACGGGAAAGGCTTTGTACTTGATCATCTCCTTGCTGCGGTCGAGGACGTAATAGAAACCTTCTTCATCGCGGCGCACGATGTCGCCGGAAAAATACCAGGCATCGCGAAGTACGGCGGCGGTGGCTTGCGGCTCTTTCCAGTATCCGAGCATGATCTGCGGGCCGCGCATGACGAGTTCGCCGGGTTCGCCGGGGGCGACCTCTTTTCGTTCCTGATCATTTTTTCGTTCTGGATCATTATTTTCCGGCTCGACGATACGGCACTCGGTGAGCGCGAGTGGTTGGCCGATGGAGGCGGGGCGGTACATTTCCGGTGGAGAGGTGTAACCGACGTGGGTGACTGGCGAGGCTTCGGTCATGCCGTATCCCTGCACGACTACGATGCCAGTGAGGTTGGTGAAGCGGCGGGCAAGTTCGGGAGCGAGCGGCGCGGCGCCACTTTTTACCCAACGTACTTTGTGGTTCCTGGGGAAAATTCCCGCCTCCGCCGCCTGGCACATTGCGTTAATGGCCGGAGGGACGACGGGAATCATGGTGACGCCTTCGCGGACCAGAAGAGCGCACAACTTCTGTACGTCGAAGCGCGGCATCAGGATCAGCGTAGATCCGAGGGACAGCGAAAGTGTTAATGCGACCGTAAGGCCGTAAATGTGGTAGAGAGGCAAGAAGCAGAGCATGACGTCGTCGGGCACGAGGGTCGTGGCATTCGGACCGAGCGTCTGATAGACATTCGCGACCAGGTTGTAGTGGGAGAGCATGACGCCTTTGGGAAGTCCGGTGGTGCCGCTGGAGTAGGGAAGAGCGGCAATAGTTTGCTGCGGACTCTGCGCCGGTTTTGGGAAGCTGACGGAAGACGAAGTCCGCAGCAGGCTGGCAAAATCTTCGCAGCCGCCGAGACGGGATGAGCTGCGCGTGGTGAAGACGCGGCGCAGCGCTGGAAGCCCAGCCAGATCGACGTTTTCGATTAGAGGAGCGTCGGTGATCAGGAAAACGGCCCCGGAGTTTTCCAGTTGATAGCGAATCTCGCGCTCGCGGTACGAAGGATTCAGCAGCGTGGGAATGCCTCCGGCGAGAGTCGCGGCATGGTAAGTAACGGCGAATTCCCAGGAGTTGGGGAGAAAGATGGCAACCACTTCTCCGGGAGCGAGTCCAGCCGAGATAAGGCCGCGAGCAAGGGATTCGACGAGGCTGCCATATTCGCTAAATGTAATGCGGCGCTCGCAGGATGTATCGACCAGCGCAGTCTTGCCGGCGTTCTTGAGGCAGCTTTCGAGGACAACGTCGTGAACGAAGCGGCCTTGTGGGTCGGCGTAGAGCTGGGTGCGAAGCATCGGCAGCGATTGTAACGGCGGGACTGGGGAAGTGAAAAGTCGAAGGGAAAACCACCGCCAGGTTCAGGCGCTCAGTTTGCGAAGAAATTCGCGCTCATCCATGCGGTACTTGAACGCCTTCTGGCCGTCGACGAAAACGACGGGAACCTCATCGGTGTAAAGGGGGCGGACTTCAGCATCGGAATCGACATCGATTTCGCGCCAGGTGAAATCGCCCCGCTTTTGCAGCTTGACCAGGCTTTCCTTGACGATCTCGCAGAGATGACATCCCTTGCGGGAATAAAGGACGACTTCCCGAGGCTGGGTCTGCGGTGATTCAGCCATAGAAAAATGCGAGTTTAGCAGGCTTTTCGGTGCACTCCAAGATATGATGCCAGGGCAGTGGGTCAGTCTGATTTCCACAGATGACGGCGCATGGCGCGGTAGCCGCGCTGAAGCAAAAAACCATAGTAAGAAGGCACAGTAGGAGCAGCAGCCATCCCATGCAGTTAAGAAGCCACAGGGGAACGAAATGGAGTCGTATAAGACCTGCCAACGCGGCGAACACCCATATCGTAATGATGCCGCACCGAACCAGTCTGTTCCCCGGAGAAGTTTTGAAAGTCACCCAAGAAAAGAAGATGCACAAGGCAAGTAGACCAAGACCACGAACATTAATGTGCCAAGGTTGGGGCATCTATTTGTCGGGAAGTCCTGCGGAAATCATATAAGACCCACCACCGATGCTAGACGATATGATGCTCACCCGGCGGAACTTTTTTGCCGCTCCGGGTTTGATGCCATTATGAAAACGGATCGTAGAACCTTTGTAGGTGGAAGCGGCCTGGCGCTCGCTGGAGTCGCGGGAACGATTACCGGACTGAGTTCAGCCGCGCGCGCGGCTGGAAATGCCTCCAATAATGCCAGTATCGCGAGTTTTGGCTGGGAAGTCGCCAACCTCGACAATAATGGCGCGGACGTTTTTTTTGAGGTGACGAGCGCACTGACGCTGATAGCGGCTGACATTGATCTGGCCTTCATGATCACTTCGCCTCCGGCTGCTGCGGGGTTCGCGGAAGTGCTCTGCCGCGCGGCGGTTTCTCCGGGCGCCCCGCCGCAGTTTTATAAAGGAGATCCGGGCGCAAGTTTTATTTCTCCACAGAGTCCAAATTTCGGCACGGTCAAGATCCACAATCCAAACCATCTAAATGTCGGAAACGATGGTTATCTTCTGCAGTACATTTTCTGCAGCGTCATTTTGAAGACCTGGGTCACGACGGAGGGCACGGCATCTTCGACCTCTCGCCATATCCGGGTTGCGCAGTCTCTGTCGCTGAATGCAGGCGACTATCTCGTGTTTAATATGAGCCATGCCGGCGTCTCGGGAGACTGCGAGATGCAGGTGGTCTTCGAATACGCGCTGACGTAAATACCCGCTTCAAAACTTCATTCGGATCTGAATCCGAGTCCTCTTCCACCGAGCCTGGAAGAGTAAAATTCGGGCATGGCGAAGGATGCGAAAGTACTTTCCGGCAAAACGGTTCTGGTGACGGGAGCGGCCAAACGACTAGGCCGGGCGATTGCTTTGGCTGCCGCTGAGAGCGGCGCGGATGTGGCGATTACTTATCGCAAGTCGGCGAGCGAAGCGCG